>DAOLFI010000206.1:0-6210 GCA_035326385.1 Niabella sp. | reverse complement strand
ATTTGCTTTGTCATTCTAATAAACTTAAATGCAATGCTTTTATTTGTGCCTCAGCATGACACACCTTTTGAGACAGCCCAGCCCCTTCTTAGTATAATCTCCTGGCGATGGTATAAACACACAAAATGGGCGTATGTCATGCACCCTGCATAAGCGAGCCAACGTTTACTATCTCTGCAGAGATCATCGACAGCATCTAAATCTGGTAACATTGCCAGCAGACAACAAAATTTCATCAGCCTTCAATGCTAAACCATTTTTGTTTCGAAAATAAATAATCTCCTTCTTGCGTGGTTTAAATTGTTTTCAACATAGAGGCTCTTATGATTAATTAAATTGAATCTTTCCTGAAACTGCTTATTTTCTTAACGGCTACATTTGCTGCCGCAGATAACGGTCATTTATGACCGTTGCGCTATATGGAGTCAGGCGTACTAAATGGGCTGCTATTGGGGAATCTGTATATTTTTCCTGAACAGGCTTCTCTACATAAGCTCTGCCAAAAAATATAAACCAAAAACATAAATACAGATGAAAACGATGCTTTTTCCTGGTGAAGTAAGAAACGGTGAGCTTAAAAAATGGGTAAATAAAATGACCGCGCTGTGCCGTCCCCATGAGGTGCATTGGTGCGATGGCTCTGATGAAGAATACGAAGATCTTTGTAACCAGATGGTAGACAAGGGCACTTTTATCCGCCTCAACCCCCAAAAAAGGCCCCATTCATTTTTAGCACGTTCGCATCCCTCTGATGTTGCGCGGCTGGAAGACCGCACTTTTATATGCTCCCTTACCGAAAAGGATGCGGGGCCTACCAACAACTGGATGGACCCCCAAAAAATGAAAGAAGTATTAATGCCCAGGCTGGAGGGATGTATGAAGGGCAGAACCATGTATGTGATACCTTTCTGTATGGGTCCTGTTGGATCTTCCCTGTCACAATTCGGGGTACAGCTTACCGATTCGCCTTATGTGGTAGCGAATATGAAACTGATGACGAGGATGGGAACTTGTGCCCTCGAAGCAATAGGTAACGGGGATTTTGTACACTGCCTGCATACCGTAGCCATGCCTTTAAACGAAGGGCAGGAAGACATAGCCTGGCCCTGCTGCCCTGATCCCCGGGATAAATATATTGTTCATTTTCCTGAAGAGCGGCTGATATGGAGCTATGGCTCCGGATATGGTGGTAATGCCTTATTGGGAAAGAAATGCTTCGCGCTGCGCATTGCATCCACGCTGGCACGCGAGCAGAACTGGCTTGCAGAGCATATGCTGATAGCAGGAGTTCAGTCTCCCGATGGAAAGAAGGATTATGTATGCGCCGCTTTCCCTTCTGCCTGTGGCAAGACCAATTTTGCAATGATGGTGCCGCCCAAAGCTTTTACTGATGAAGGCTGGAAGGTAACAACTGTGGGTGATGATATAGCCTGGATCAGGCCAGATGAAAAAGGCCAGCTGCGTGCTATCAATCCCGAAGCCGGGTTTTTTGGAGTGGCGCCGGGCACAAATTATAAAACCAATCCTAATGCTATGGCCACAATCAGCGCTAATACTATTTTTACAAATGTAGCTTTAACCGATGACAGGGATGTTTGGTGGGAGGGTATGGATGGTGAACCGCCTGCCCATGCTATAGACTGGCAGGGCAACGACTGGACACCTGCCAGTGAAACGAAAGCAGCACATCCCAACTCTAGGTTTACAGCACCGGCTGCACAATGCCCGGTAATAGATGATCGCTTTAATGATCCTGAAGGAGTGCCCGTATCTGCCTTTATTTTTGGCGGAAGGCGCAATGATGTAGTGCCGCTGGTAATGCAATCCTTCAACTGGTCGTTTGGGGTATATATGGCGGCCACCATGGGTTCTGAAAGGACTGCTGCAGCTTTTGGCAAATTAGGTGAAGTACGCCGCGATCCTTTTGCCATGCTTCCCTTTGCAGGTTACCACATGGGCGATTATTTTGCCCACTGGCTCAACTTTGGCAGGCAGATACCTGAGCCTCCCCGGATATTTTCTGTAAACTGGTTCAGGAAGGATGAAGAAGGAAAACTTTTGTGGCCGGGATATGGAGAAAATATGCGTGTGCTGAAATGGATTGTGGAGAGGGCAAGAGGCTGCTCTAAAGGAGTGGAAATACCCCTGGGCTGGGTGCCCAAACATGAGCATATAGACTGGAACGGTATGGAAAATTTTACCGAAGAAACATTTGAGCAGGTAATGAGTATTAACCGTGATCTCTGGATAAAAGAAATAGCTTCGCATGATGAGCTGTTCTTTAGCCTTTACGACAGGTTGCCCAGGGAAATGACCTTTATAAGGGAATTACTATTGTCTCACCTTTGGCGGTCAAACAAAAAGATAAAGAAAGCTGCTAGGGTTGCCTTGAGTGCAGCGCAATGAAGTTAAAACTCCGATAATCTATAGGGATGAATTTAGGAGTTGGAGTATATACCATTTTTGGAACGTCATGCTGAGCGTAGTGTAACGAAGTCGAAGCATCTCTGTAGCATAGTAATGTGCTGACTTTTCCTTGCGCGGGTCTGTAACATGGTAATGTGTTGGGCTGACCTGTGCATTGAAGCATCCCTGATTTTTATTTCAGCATGCTCCTGATCTCCAACGTAATCAATGCGCCGTCATTGATCTGCACCATGTGTCCGCTGTTGGGCGCTTTTACAAGGCAGCTGTTGGCAGAGAGATTTAACAGGTCGTGTTGCATTTTGTCTACCCATTGGCGGTATTCATTTCTGACAGCGGTATCTTTAATAGCCGCATAGCGAATTTCAGAAGTGCCTGTAATAACAGTGAGAGGGAGGTTCCCGAAAGAAGTGTATTTTTCAGCATCTTTAAAATTCAGCTCATCATTTGCTAATTCTTCCAGTATCTTATTGCATGAGCGGTAGAAGAAATCCTTTTCCAGCAGGTGCAGCGGGTGATGCATTGGAATTTCAGGGGACAGTGGTATAAAAGAATACAGGATTCTGTAAACTCCTGTGCTGACGGCAAATTTGATCAGCCAACGTGGCGGAGGCCGCAACGCTTGTAAAAGTTCGGGCGAAGCTTTTTTGATCTGCTGCGGATTGGAGGCCTCTACAAAAACAATCCCGGCAATATCCTTTTCGTTCTTTTTGATAAATGGTCTTGAATAAATGCCTGCCATAGAATGTCCTACAAGTATATACGGCTTGGGACAATTTGTTTTGTCCAGCAGTAATTGCAGCTCTTCAGCAACCTGATCGTTTGTTACCTGTGTGCTGGTAGCTTCGCTCAGCATTAGCCCGTTTCTGTCGTAAGCGATTGTAACTGCATTTTGAGCAATGCTATCCTGTATCTCCTGCCAGATGGCATAGCTGCTTCCCATCCCTGATTGAAATACTACCGTACAATTACCTTGGCCTTTCTTCACATAATGAAGCGGCTTGCCGTTAATCTCAACGAAAGTTTTCCCGCTAAAAGCTGTTTTTTCCAGTTGCCATCTTGAGTATTGTTCAAACAGAATTCCGGCCACTAATAACAATGCAGGAATAATGAAAAGCCATTTTGAAAAGGGAACCATATATTCTATCATACAAGAAATAAATGAGTGCATCAATAGCCGGCGCAAAATTACTGTAATCAGCTACCGGATTTTTAGGAGAGCAAAGAAAGTTCGGTTATCATAACAAATATTTCCAAATTCGTAAATATGTTAAAAGGGGTAAGGAATACATTTGCCTCGTGGCTGTCTCAAAAATTTTGAAAATCAATGTCGTCCTGAGCTTGACGAAGGGCAATTTACTATCGAACTATGCTTCGACATCCCGATAGCTATCGGGACAGCATGACATCCGTTTCTGTCATTTTAAAGAACTTGATTCTCAATCTGACACACTTTTGAGACAGCCCTGCGGTTTACGTTTTATTACTTATCATAACTTGAAATCCCCGCACCGGGAAATTAATATGACCACTATCGCTGCATACCTGTTTTTTGTTGGAGGACTATCCGGTTACCGGGCCTCTAAATACTGGCCAAAGGAGCTTACAGCCCTTTCCTGGTTGAAAAAAATCTGGTGCCCCTGGGCGTGCGTGCTGCTGGGTGCCGTATTGTTAGGAATAGGCAGGGGATGGACAACAGGCCTTTTGCTGGCTTTATGTATTTATATGACGCTGCTGTCCTGCGTGGTATTTTTTACTAACTGCAACCGTGGGGTAAGGTCGGTTGCAGTGATTTTATTTCATACGTTATGTATGTTGGGTGTAATTTTTAAATTCTGATATGCCGGCAAATCCAAAATACTTAAGCACTCCGGGACAGCGGGCATTAAAGATCAGCGCGGGTCTGCTCGGCGGATATATGCTGTCCATTACGTTGCATCTTGTTATGGCATTAGTTCCTGGTATTGGGCTTAGCCTTTTGGTTTCCGGAACCTTTTCCGTCTTTTTATTATGGACTGTGTTTATGGTTATCGCTTTCCTGGCACGCAATGGCTGGGTGATATGGGGTATTTACCTGTTGCTTTCGCTGGTTTTGGGATTCATTGCTTATAGCAGGGGAGGGATTGTATGAAAGGATTAGGCACCAGGGCATATAATATCCTGTTCCATACGCATACCGTAAGCGGAATTGTGATCAGCGCGGTTTTATTTATCATCTTTTTTGCAGGAGCCTTGTCGTTGTATAAACAGGAAATCTACCAATGGGAAGATCCTGCCGCACGAATACCCGTAGTAAACAATATTGATTTTGAACGCCTGATCCAAAGGCTGGATTCAATAAAAACAGGTGTAAAAAAAGCCGATGAAGTGCGGGTGCGCATGCCTTCCGAGGCACACCCGGTATATACCATATATGCGTCTGTTGAGGATTCCTCCGGCACGGAGTATGCCACTTTCGTTTATAACCCGGTTACAGATAATATTACCGAACTTTTTAAGGGCGATGGCACAACAACCGGTGAAACGCTTTACCGGCTGCACTTCCTCGACCAGGTGCCCTGGTATATAGGACGCTACATAGCCGGGTTTGTTTCCCTGTTCTTTGCTTTTGCTGTTATTACAGGACTGCTCATACACTGGAAAAATATTGTTACAAAATTTTATGCTTTTTCATTTAAAAAGATAACCAAGCAATTCTGGACAAACACACATACCGTGTTTGGGATCATCGGGCTGCCTTTTCAGCTAATGTATGCCATAACCGGTGCTTTTTACCTGCTGAGTATTTTTATCCTGGCGCCGGCTGTGCTTATATCGTTTAAAGGCGACCAGCAGAAGTTGATTACAACGCTTTATCCCCCCGAAGCTTTTCACGGGCACAACGAACATCAGGAATTCAGGGAAGCTGCTCACATGCCTGTAGCGGCAGGTATTCAAAAGATACGCAGCGATTACCCGGTATATAATATTTCCTTCCTGGAAATTATCAATCCCGGAAAAGAAAATGCGTCCCTCGGCGTAGATCTGGTGAACAGTAACGCCTTTAACAAGGATGGAATGGCAGTGCTGGATCTGCATACCGGCCGTTATAAACTTGAAATAAAGCCTGGCGAAAAGACTTATGTGCAGTCTATTTTAGGCGGTATCAGTAAAGTTCACTTCGCCACTTTTGGCGGATGGTTATTAAAGGCGCTGTATTTTGTACTGTCGCTGTTTACCTGTTTTGTTATCATCAGCGGTGTACTAATGTGGAAAGCCGCGCGTAATAAACCGGCCTATACCGACCGGCAACGCCGTTTTCATCATCGTGTAACCATGATTTACCTTGCTGCCTGTTTTAGCTTATTTCCGGCAACGGCTTTGCTGTTTATTAGTGAACAATTAATATCTAGCGGATCAGGGCACGCACGAAATGTAAATACCCTTTTCTTTTTTGGGTGGCTGTTATTTGCCATTATCGGCTATTTTTTGAAAACCGAAAAGCGTGTTGCTTTATACTGCTTATTGTTGGGTGGTGTGCTAGGCTGCTGTGTTCCTTTTGCCAATGGCATAGCTACCGGCGACTGGTTCTGGAAAACAGCCGTTTCCCTTCCTTATGTTTTTACAACGGATATTGTGTGGCTGATAACTGGAGTGTTGTCGCTGGCGCTGGCATGGATGATGCGAAGACCCTTCCGCTCTGCTGTGCTTCGGTAAGAGTAACAGTGTCCTTGGTACGTCATGTTGGGGCACAAATAATAAAGAAATTAAGTTCATTGAAATGACAAGAAGCGTTGTCAGGCTGAG
>DAOLFI010000205.1:0-6241 GCA_035326385.1 Niabella sp. | reverse complement strand
GGCATCCAATACTACAGCACTGTTAAAAAAATACAGCACGCTTTACCGCCTGGACCCTATTAATGAGGTACAGATGGATTGCGACTGGACAGCAACAACCAAAGACAAATATTTTTACTTTCTTGAAAATATTAAAGCGCAAAACATAGCACCAGTAGTATCCGCTACCATACGGCTGCACCAGGTTAAGTACACTACGTCTTCAGGCGTACCTCCTGCTCATAAAGGGCTGCTGATGTGTTACAACATGGGAAATTTGCAGGATATAAAATCCCGGAACTCCATTATTGATGTGGAAACGTTCAAAGCGTACCAGCCATTTATACAAACCTATCCGCTGCATCTGGATATTGGCCTGCCTTTGTTTGACTGGTACGTATTATTCAGAAAAGATAAGTACGCCGGCCTGTTCCTGTCTGTACCCACACCAGTTTTAAACAGCTTTAAAAGCGGTAGCCCCTATCATTTTGAAGTATTAAAAGACACGGTTATATCTGGGCGCCCCTTAAAGACAGGAGATGTACTACGGTATGAAAACAGTGATGCAGTAACTGTACAAAACGTAGTGCGGCTGCTGAACAAAAAATTAACAGCAAAAGGCCTGCACGTGGTTTTGTATCATTGTGATTCGGTAATTTTAAATAAATATTCTTTACATGAACTGGAAAGCTTTTACAGCGGCCTGCGCCGTTATTAGCGCTGCGCTGATTTCGGTTCCGCAAAATATCATTGGCTGTGGCGGAAGCATTGACCCTTATGATTACTACCTGAGTTTTTTTAACCAGTATGCCGCTTCTCAAATACAATACAAGCCATTTTTCTATACCAATGAACAATTTTTGTTTGACTATGAAGAACAGGTCAGCAGTGAAGAGCTACTGATAAAAGAATGGGCTGATTTCACAAACAATGCTGCTTCACTAAAAGACGTAAATGCTTTCGTGATGAAGTTTCCGGTAAAGGACATCAGCACCCTTTATTATCATATAGAAAAGAAAAAGCCGGCAGTATTGCCCGATTCGATCAGCAGGAACAGCATGTCGCAATTTTTTATAAAAGGAAAAGACCTGGAAGCCTTGGGATATATCCTGTATGCAAAAAAAGCAGAGCCTTATGTAATAAGCAGCGACCACTGGGAGCCGGAAACCCGCGACAGCCTGGTAATGGATAAACTGCTGAAGAACGGTATACAATTATATAACGCTGCCAAAACCGATCTTTTTAAGCTAAAGTATGCCTACCAGGTAGTGAGGCTGGCACATTATAATGAACATTACGATGAAGCTGTTAAGTATTACGATGAGCTGGTGGCCGGTAATAAAACCCCGTCTGTATTACACCCTATGAGCCTTGCATTAAAAGCCGGCGCTTTATTCAGACTGGGAAAAAATGAAGAAGCGGCTTACCTGTTTTCCAAGGCCTTTCATCAAAGCCATGCAAAAAAAATCTCCAATTATTACGGGTTCGACTGGGCCGTTGTAAAAACTAATGACAAACAGCGATACCTTTCTCTATGTAAGAATGATGATGAAAAGGCGGATATGCTTTCGTTGTTTGCATTGAAAAATCCTGAAACAGATCTGCCGGCGCTGAAAGAAATTTATACGCTCAGGCCTTCGTCTGATTTATTATCCACATTGGTAGTAAGGGAAATTAATAAATATGAAGAAGCGTATTTAACGCCACTTACAGGAAAAGAGTATAACAGCAATTTATTAGGTATCAGCTATTATTATCAATATACCGATAAGAAAACGGACAGTTTGCTGAACAAAGAAAAACCGGGACTTGCAGGCCTGGTAAGCTTTTTAAATAACATAGCTGCTGAAAAAAAAGTAAAAGACCCGGCGCTGATGCAGCTCGCTGCTGCCTACGGAGCGTACATGCTTAGAGATTTTTCAAAGGCGAGGGATTATCTTGATCAAACAAAATCAATGGTATTGACGTCGCGTTTGCAGGATCAGTGGATGCTTACCAACTTGCTGGTAAACATCAGCGCACAGGAGAAAGTGGATGCTTCTCTGGAAGCCGGCATACTCCCCTCGCTGAAATGGTTATATAATAAAGCCGTTGCGGCCGGGCAAAAAGAAGAGAATGATTATGATTATTATTACGGCAATAACGAAAAAAATCAATGGCTCAGGTTTTACAGAAACCTGCTGGTAGATGTTCTTTCCAAGCGTTATAAGGCACAGGGCGATTTAAATAAAGCGGTACTCGCCATTGGTGCTGCTGAAAAGGCGGTGCCGGAGTATTACTCCACGCAGTCTGTAGCTTTTTTAAGGGATGAGTTTAACGGTAAGCAGGCAGAAGGGTTATATTCTTTTTTATCTTCAAAAAAATTTACCTCTTATGAGCAATTCCTGGTTACTAACAATCAGCTTAAGATAAAAGATGTGGCGGATTTTGCAGGAACCGCTTATTTAAGAGATTATGATTATAGCAAAGCCATAGTATGGTTACAAAAAGTACCCGGCCAGGATATGATTATTGAGAAAAACCCTTTTATTGATATCCTGTTTGACAGGGAAGAGCACCTGCCCGGTGATGAAACAACCACCACAAAGCTGGCTTATGCCAAAGAAATGATCCGCCTGCATGAGCTTGTTAAATCAGACAAAGCGCAGGCAGCTAAAAACTTGTATAAGCTGGCACTGGGTTATTATAATGTTACTTACTACGGTTATGCCTGGAACCTGGTGGAGTACTGGCGCAGCGGCGTTGATGGCTATTTCATCCCTGAAAACGCCACCACTTTTAAAAAGGAGTATTATGGCGCTTTTACAGCTTTGGAATACTTTAAAAAAGCAATGGAGGCGAGCTCAGATAAAGAATTTAAAGCCCGGTGCCTGTTCATGATGGGGCGGTGCAGCCAGAAACAAATACCAAAACCACAGTACCGCGATTTTGAAAGTTACGATGAGTACGACCTGAACGAAAAAGCGTATTATATCTCGTTTATGAACAACCGGTATTTTCCTGAATTACAAAAAGAATACGGAGATACAAAATTTTATACAGAAGCATTAACAAGGTGCAGCTATTTACAGGATTTTGTGGCCGGGGAATATAAAAGATAGCGTAATAATTTTTTGAGGCACAATATGTGATTTCCCAGGGCAAACGCATCTACTTTGAGGGATTCTATATTTTAATGTCACTCCTTACGGAGTTTTTTAGCGAGCGTAAGCTAAGCAACGATGTTCTGCGAAACATTTTGTTTCGCAGAACTATATTGTAGCCTTCGGCTACTTTTTAAATGTAGCCAAAGGTTACAACATGGAGCGGGGCTGACCAAAAAGACTCCTTGATTGTCATATTGAGCCTGACGAAATATAGACAATCAAGCAGTTCACCTTCGACAAGCTCAGGCTGACAATACCTTTTGGTCAACCCCAAGCGATATTAGCTTAATGACATTGTCCGAAGGGTTATAATAATTATAAAAGGAGGTGCAACTTTCCGGCTAAACCCCGACAGGGGTGATATTATTTGTCAAATGAATGGCTTGGGACTTGAATTTAAGATGCGTTTGCCCAGAGAGCACTCTTTAGGCAACCTCTTTAAATGTATCTTTATTATTCTTTATGTACCCCTATCACAATAAAATAAAGCAGCGCATAAAAAACGGCGAATTGGTTAATTATGAGTTTGTAGAAAAATACAATAATATCAGTCCCTGCCTGCTCCTGTATTTTAAAACCGAACCCTTTGTAAAACCCGTCAGGGAACACCGGTTTGAGGAATACAAGCCTATTTTGAAAAGCAGCGGAGTAAAAAAATAGATTTTTGATCCTGTAGAATAATCCGGTTGGGCTGTTATTTTGGTCTCACCTGGCTATATATTTACTAAATACCAGCGAGCTGCAATTACCTCCGAAACCAAATGAATTGGACATTACATTTTTAACGGCTGCCTTTCGCAGTTCGGTAACCGGCCTGAAAGGAAGTTCTTTCATCGGAGTTTCAAAACGAAGGTTGGGAAATATCATCCCTTCCTGTATAGCCAGAGCAGAAAATACGGCTTCTATTCCGCCGCTAGCGCCTAAAGTGTGGCCAGTAAAGGATTTGGTGGAGCTCATTGAGGGGTAATTACCATCAAACAACGTTTTAATGGCAGTACCTTCGGCAATATCGTTATTATTGGTACCTGTACCATGCAAGTTAATATAATCTATTTCTGCAGGTTGCAGGCCTGCTTTTTGCAAAGCGCCTTTCATAGCCAGCAGGTTCCCTTTCCCTTCGGGAGAAGAAGCTGTTTGATGATGCGCATCGTTGGCATTAGCCCAACCACTGATAGTTACAGAAGGTGTATCAGCTAAAGTTGCTGCCACTTTTTCTGAAACCAGTACTACATAACCAGCGCCTTCGCCAAGGTTCAGCCCACGGCGGTTATCATCAAAAGGCTGGCAATACTGGTTATCTAATATCATCAGCGTATTAAAGCCATTTA
This sequence comes from Niabella sp., assembly GCA_035326385.1. Lineage (GTDB taxonomy): Bacteria > Bacteroidota > Bacteroidia > Chitinophagales > Chitinophagaceae > Niabella. Next base: position 1,788 of record DAOLFI010000205.1, on the reverse strand, counting down.
GTGTAAATCTGGTAAGCGCATCAGCGCCGCCGGCAACTACTACATCCAGCCGGTTTTGCCTTATAAGCCTGGCTCCTAAAAAAATACTGTTGGCCGAAGAAGAGCAGGCGGTACTAACAGTGGTTACAAAATCTTTGATGCCCAAAGCATTAGCAGTAATTTCTGTAACCGTCCCACATTCATGATTTACCACACTGCGTAAATGCCCGGCATTGGGGTTTTGTAAAAAATCGTCAAAGAAGTCTTCCGTTTTATCCATACCTCCAACTGAGTTGGCCGATATAAATCCTGTACGCCACCGGGTAATATCTATCCCCGAGTTATCTAATGCTTCTTTTGCTGCAACCGTGCTTAGCAAAGCTGTTCTGCTGATGTGCAAAGGCAATTGTGCCAGGTCCGCCAGGGCTTCGTTGGTAAGTTTTACTTCTGCAACGGGCAGTTCATCTTTATGTATGGAATTGAGGCGCTTCATGGCTTCTATTCCTGCATTGCCCGATATAAGTGCATCCAGACTTTCGGCAACATTATTGCCAATGGCAGAAATAACGCCTAACCCTGCTATAAAAACGGCCGCTCCTTTGAAGGGAGGAATCTCGTTTGACTGTAACTGATCGTCCATCCATTTTTATTAAACGAAAAGATAATAGCAGTTTACACTGCCTTTTCAACCTTTAGTTAGCAGAGCCAGCCTGTTGTTCTAAAATATAATCGGCCATAGTGCTTACAGAACGGAAAATAGTTTGTCCTTCTTCTGCATTTTTTAATTTGATATTGTACTCCTGCTGCAACAGTACAATCAGCTCAAGGGCATCAATAGAATCGAGGCCTAAGCCTTCTACAAAAAGCGGATCATCGTCCTTAATATCCTCCGGCTTTTTATCAGCAAGATTTAATTGCTTTATTATTTGCTCTTTCAACTGCTGTATCAGCTCATTCCTATCCATCTCTGTATGTTAATTTTTATTATGCACGGTTATATAAAATGTCAAGATTTCCGGCGGTAAAGTTAATGCCATTCTCACTTTTTTTCTCAACTAAAAAAAGACAGGCATCATATTCTTCATCCACTACATCAACCCAGCCACAGATACAGGCTTTAATATGATGCTCTTGCATCAGGTTGTTTACATAGAAGTACATCCAGTCTGCATTAAACTTTTCACTCACAAAAAAAGCGTTCTCTCCCTTAAAGCCATACCTGATACTTATTTCGCCAATTACAATATTGGGCAGCGTGTATACAAATAAAGAAGGGCTGGGAAAGGTTCTGGATGATTCATAGTAGTTGATATCCGCTTCTATACTTCCGTTTTTATTGGACAAAACCATACCCATCTCCTCGGGCCTATATTGTTCTTTTTTAAAATTTTTCAGCAAAACATGGGCTGCGGCCATTCCTGATTTACAAAGCGCATCCATTTTGAAAAACTTAGGATAATTAATATCCAGGTTTTCGTAAAGGGAATGTAAAAAATCTATGCCTTGTCCCTTACCTTCAAAAAGGAGCTGCTTTTCCTTCCATACCTGGTTATTACCGATTACGCAGGCGGATGTGATATTAAGGAGATTTTCCTCTGACACGTTAGTGATTTCTTTATAAACTTACTGCGGTTCTGAATCTTTAAATCCGTTATTGATATAGGTAATACTATCTCTCAGGTTGATTGTTTTTGCCAGCTTTTTTAATGCCGTATCATGATTTTTTACATACGGGTTATCAGTATCCCACACATACCCCGCCAGTACGGAGCATATCATGCGCTTTACATCCGGATCCTGGTTATCAGC
>DAOLFI010000204.1:0-6254 GCA_035326385.1 Niabella sp. | reverse complement strand
CCGTAAAAATCGTAAGTTTCACGCTCCATCCAGTTAGCTGCGGAGAACAGCCCTGTAGCGGTAAATATCCCTGGTTTTACAATATCTGTAAATACTTTAAGGCGAACCCTTACATTTTCTTTTATATTATGCAGGTGATATACCACTGCCAGCTCTTTTCCCTTCTGATCGGGATAGTGAACCCCACATAAATCTGTCAGAAAATTGAACCCCAGATCAGCCTCTCCCTGTAAAAAGCCCAGCACTTTGAGGTTGATGTCCTTGTCAGCATGAAAGCTTAAAATATCATACTGTAGTTCGAAATCTGAAACCTGGTCGCCAAACTTTTCTGTAAGTCTTTGCTGTATATATTCGCTGGTCAATGCCATGCTTTTGAAATTTGAAATTTCTAATTAGAGATTTTCCTATTGTATCCCGTAGCTTTCCAGCAACGCTTTGTACTGCTCCCCGTTTCTTCTGCGCAGGCTTTCTTTTCCTATCAGGTCCTGGATGCGCATTACACCGTCCAGGATGGCTTCCGGCCTTGGGGGGCATCCCGGTACGTATACATCTACAGGTACTACCTGGTCAATTCCCTGCAATACACTGTAAGTATCAAAAATACCGCCGCTGCTGGCACAGGCGCCTACGGCAATCACCCAGCGGGGCTCTGCCATTTGCAGGTACACCTGTTTTACCACCGGTCCCATTTTCTTCGCAATCGTTCCCATAACCATCAAAAGGTCGCATTGGCGCGGCGAAAATCCCACCCGCTCTGCACCAAAACGTGCAAGGTCATAAGTGGCAGCCATGGTGGCCATAAATTCAATACCACAACAGGAAGTAGCAAAAGGTAAAGGCCAGATAGAGTTTTTCCTGGCCAGGCCGATTACGCTATCGAGAGTAGTTGCGAAAAAGCCCTGTCCCTCATGACCGGCAGGCATTTCTGCCATGCTGATATCGGTTTCGAGAGGTTTTGTCTTTATGTTATAAGAAACTGGTCTCATAATTTCATTTAAGATTTGAAATTTGAAATTTCTGATGCTAAGGTTAAATCTGGTTCCTAATCTCAAATCAGAAATCTCAAATCAGAAATAAATTAGTCTTCCCATTTCAGCGCCCCTTTCTTAATAATATAGGTAAACCCACATAAGAAAAAGGCAACAAACATTAATACAGCGTAGAAACCTTCCCAGCCAAGCTCTTTAAAATTAACAGCATAAGGGTAGAAGAAAATAACTTCCACATCAAACAATACAAAAAGAATAGCTGTTAAAAAATACTTGATGGCCATTGGCTGGCGGGCATCGCCATGAGATTCGATACCGCTTGAAAAGTTTTCGAGTTTATCTTTTGTTTTGCGTTTGGGACCTAAGAGGTGAGTAACAAATACCAGTGCTATAATGAGCCCGGCCGCAAAAACAAGCTGCAATCCAATCGGTAAGAAAGACTGCGCTGTATCATCAGTAACGGTTTTTAATAAATAAACCATAGCTATTGAGTAAGGAGCAAAAATAAGACAGGTTGGGCAATTAACCTCAACCTGAATACATTATTTCAATAATTGTAAAAAAATGTCCGGTAATATTACCGGACATTTTCGAAAAAATAATTTCTGTCAACTATTTCGGACCGGAACTTTTAGGTCCGGAGCCGTTACCCTCAGCTGGTAGTGCGCCTCCTAAAGCTTTAACATAGCCTCCGAGTTGCTCTTTGGCAGCTGGATCATCGGCATTATTATAAGCAAGTAGGGCATAATTTAATGCTGTAGCATTATCTTTTTTAACATTATAGTAATAAGTAAGCAGGTCTACAGCAGCTCTGAAGATGAAAGGCCTTTTAGCCGAATCTGCAGAAGTATCTTTGGGTGATTGCAAATAAGTAACAAACTTTTCTGCATCAGGGATCCATTTATTCTGAGAATGAGTGGTGTCAAAAACCCTGCTTGACATATACGCAAACCTGTAGCCATAGTTCCAGTCAGGGAATTTGGTACGGGCCGCATCAAATACCTGCCAGGCTTTTTCGAATTGCTCAGATGTATAATAACCTGTATAGCCAGCGTTGAAATAGTCGTTAATAGTTAACTGGTCAGCAGGCTTTATTTCCAGTATTTTGGCATACAGATCTCCCGCCAAAGCACCTTTACCCGCGTTTGCAAATGTTTTTGCTCCGTCTTCCAGTATGCTTACTTTACCGGCAATACTTGTGTCGGCTTCAGCAGCTTCCATATATGTTTTTACTACTTCAGCTTCTTTACCGGGAGTTGTAGAGTATGCGGTAGCTTTAAGGCTGTAATCTTTAGGCACGATATTATCTTTTGCCTGCTTTTTAAAGTAGTCTTCTACAAAAGGAATTGCTGCGGCGGTATCTTTATTGTCAATAAGGCTGTATGCAATTAATTTATAAACTTTTGGATCTGTTTGAGCTCCGGCCTGGGAAATAATGCTTTTACCTATATTAATAGCTTCTGTATAGTTTTTATTGAAATAGGCCGCAGTACCTTTAAAATATTCATTGTTAGGGCTGGAAGGCAGTAAAGGAAGAATTTTATCGCCATAGGGTTTGGCCTTATTCATATCTTTTACAGTAAAGGCATAATACTCGTATAAATCTTCAAGCGCCGGCAGGAAAGACGGGTTGGCTGCAACGGCTTTCTCTAATGTTTGTGTGTATAGTTCCACATTGTTTTGCGATTTAAAGATCTTTGATTTCCGGTATTCGGCCATTGCAAAGGAGGGGTCTGCCGTGGTTGCTTCTTGGTAAAAAGTGAAAGCAGCACTTCCTTCACCGGGGTTGGCTTTAAGTGTGGCATCTGCAAGATTGGTATAAATATCAGCTACTAACTTGGGATCTCTTTTCTTTTCTTTTAAACCCATTACCAGGTTTTTGGCCTCTGTGAGTTTAGCCACAGCAAAATTAATATCGCCCACTTTATCTACATTATTGTAAGCACGGGCAATAGCATGACCTACGGCGTTAAGCACTTTTGCCTTTTCTGCATCGTCCTTACCGGCAGCGGCTACAGCAGCATCAAAGCTTTGCTTGGCTTCAGGTCCTTTTTTGTTGGCAAGCTGTATCTGGCCTTGCGCGGCTAAAAGAAAAGGATCGGCAGGTTTTGCTGCCATAGCCTTGGCAATTACAGCGCTGGCTTCGTCATTTTTGGCCTGCTCATAATAAGACTCGGCCAGCCAATAAGCGCCATCGGGCTTATCAGCGTGTTTTTCTAAGATACTTACAGCAGAAGCATAGTTTCCGTTATAATATGCTTTAACACCATCCTCTACGGACTGTGCGTACACGCCAGCGTTCACCAATACTCCAAGTGCAAGTAGATGGATTGTTTTCTTCATCTTCATTGTGTTTGTTGTAGTTGTTAAAAGTATGAATTTGTAAATATAATTTTTTTTGTTTAAATAGAATCTTCAGTAAGCTGAACGGGCCTCATTACAAAATAGCGCCTTCCCGGCATTAAATAAGCTCTTTTGAAAATAAGCTGCCCTATTTCATTACGTAAGAACTCTGCAAATCCTGTACCTAATCCCCTGTAACTCTCTTTAAGTATATATGTTAAATCTCTTGTCATCGGATATCGGCGGCCGTAAAGATTAGCCTGCACAGGAAAGATATATTTTCCTTCGTTATCGTTGCTTTTTAAATGAGCAATTTTAACTTTTTTTAAAAAACTTAACTGCTGGTCATCATCAGGATTGCCAATCCAGCTAACCCCTATAAAGCCTATAGCATCGGGTGTGGAGGCCACGTAGTCAATAACAGAATCGCTGGTATGCGCTGCCACAGCCCTGGGAGTAAGGCTGGCGCCGTTCATTACCGAGTCTACAATATACCTCACGGTACTGGTAGCTTTTACCCCGTCAAACACCGGCACCAACGGGCGGCTGTAAGTACCCGCTAATATGTCCTTTATATCGTTCATATCAAACAAAGAGTCTCTGGATGCAGGGTTTACAATCACTGCTATGGCATCTCTTGCAATAGGTAACTGATCTACCGAAACCTTTAACGAATCAGCAATACCTTTTTTCTCGGCATTGGTCAATGTAAGGGTAGAGATAACCATCCTTATGCTGTCGTTCCAGAGATCTTTTACGCAATCCGCCTCCGGTTTATACTGAACATTGATCTTAGTGCCATAATTATTCGATTCGTATACTTTTATCAGCTCGTCCACGATAGGCTTAAACGTTTCATCTGCACTTATGGTAATGATACCGCGGCCCGGGGTATCGGGTAACTCTTCACTTTTTTGTTTATAAGACTTACACGAGGCCAGCGCCACTGCTACAATAAAAAATATTACAATAGAAACAACCCTCATTTTACTTTTTCTTATATGCCCTGTATAACCTCCATAACCCGTACAGTAATGCTATTGCGCCATATACCTTATCAAAAACATCCGGCGGATATATTTTATTTAACTGTATGTTTAATGCATACCTGAATATGAGGAAAAGCCCGATAAATACAATTACGGAGCCCATGGCATAATCCAGAACAGATCTCACTTTAGAAACCTGCCGGCTGCGTTCCTGCTCATATTCTTCGTTTGACTTTGTGCTCATTACGTTGTATGGGTGTGGCAAGATAAAAAACTTTTCTTTTTAGATGCAAAATGTTTTGAACTCCATACATAAATAGTATATTAAATGTTAATAATCTGCAATTAAAACATACGTTAACTTTGCTTTTTATGTATTTTGTAAAAACGCCACTGTGGGCAAAAAAAGTTTTTAACAGGTATACCTGGCAAATCAATACCGAAAATAGAGAGCTGTATCTTACGTTTGATGATGGCCCTCATCCTGTAGCAACTCCTTTTGTACTGGAACAGCTGGACCGGTTTGGCGCTAAAGCCAGTTTCTTCTGCCTTGGTAAAAATGTGATGGCGCATCAGGATATTTACAGGGAAATCCTGAAGCGAGGGCATTCTGTTGGCAATCACACCCATAACCACCTGAATGGGTGGAAGGTAAAGCATGATGATTATATTAAAAATGTGGAAGAGGCTATCCTCCATATTGATTCACTGCTGTTCAGGCCCCCGTATGGCAGAATTACCCGTAAGGCGGGTAAAAGCCTTATGCAGAAAGGGTTCAGAGTGATTATGTGGGATGTGCTGAGCGGGGATTTTGATATAAATATTAAGCCGGAACGCTGTACCGCCAATGTTATAAAAAACGCAGTTAAAGGATCGGTGATTGTATTTCATGACAGTGAAAAAGCATTTAAAAATGTAACCTATACATTACCCCGTGTGCTGGAGTATTTCTCTCAAAAGGGTTATATTTTTAAAGGTCTTACAGATAATTGAATCCATAAAAAAGGGCCCGGGTAAATACCCCGGCCCGATTTTTAATCCGTACCCTATGAAAACTTGCGATGAAGTTAATTTTTTTTGTACACATCTGCAAGAAAAAATATATATTTTAGATAAAATCTAATTTTTATAACAAAAAGATAGAAAATGTTTATTGATACGCATGCTCATATCTATTCAGAGCAGCTTTTGGCAGATAAAAATGAATTTTTAAAAAGAGCCCAAACCTCAAAAGTTACTACCATTATAATGCCGGCAATTGATTCTCAAACACATAGTGCCATGCTTGCAATGGAAGCACAGGCGCCGGTTACCTGTCTCTCTATGATGGGGTTACATCCCTGTTCTGTTAATGCCGGTTTTGAGCAGGAAATGAACATTATTAAAAATTTTCTTACCCAAAGATCTTTTGTTGCTATAGGCGAAACGGGCCTTGATTTTTACTGGGATCTTACCTTTAAAGAGCAGCAGTACCTTGCTTTTGAACAACAGATAGAATGGGCTATTGAATACCACATACCTGTTGTGATCCATAGCCGCAATGCAACCCGGGAATGTATAGACCTGGTATCAAAACATGTAAGCAGGGGACTGAAAGGTGTTTTTCATTGTTTTGGAGGAACGTTGGAAGAAGCCAGGGCTATCGCAGGTATGGGTTTTTATATGGGCATAGGAGGAGTACTTACTTTTAAAAAGTCGGGACTGGATGAAGTAATAAAGAAAGTGGGTTTGGATAAAGTAGTGTTAGAGACAGATGCTCCTTACCTGGCTCCGGTTCCTTATCGTGGCAAAAGGAATGAGCCTTCTTATATTCCTGTTATTGCCCATAAGCTGGCAGAAGTAATGGAATTGCCGGTAGAAGATGTTGCTGCCATCACTACCGCAAATGCTAAAAAATTATTCGGGCTATAGAAGAAGAAAATCCTATTTTTGC
>DAOLFI010000203.1:0-6259 GCA_035326385.1 Niabella sp. | reverse complement strand
AAAAGATTACATACCAATGAAACGAAGGATGCCCGAGGGAATAAAATATATATTTCCGAAAACTGTCCGTAAGACAGATCTATAAGACTTTAAAAACCTTATAGATCTCTACAGAGCGCCCCTTCAGGTTTTTTCACTAATTTACCCCACTTAAGAGCGTATGCGCAATGCAAAAACCAGTTAAAATATTACAGGCTTCAGCAGGTTCCGGTAAAACCTTCAGCCTGGCCGCCCACTATCTTATTTTACTTTTTAGCGGACAAAATAAATACCGGGAAATACTGGCTGTAACTTTTACCAATAAAGCTACAGAAGAAATGAAAACCCGTATTCTTGAAGTACTGGCAGGACTGGCTAAGGGAAGTGAAGAAGTAGAAAGCTACCGGCAGATCATCCTTAAAGAGTATCCGCAGCTGGATCATGAAAACCTGCAACAACAGGCCAACACCATCTACCGCAAGATACTGCATGATTACAGCCGCTTTTCAGTAAGCACTATAGATGGCTTTGTACAGAAAGTAATACGCGGCTTTGCTTTTGAGTTAGGCTTAAGCGCCGATTACGCGCTGGAGCTTAACATCGAAAAAGTTAAAGACGACCTGCTGGAAAGGCTGGATGAATCACTGTCACACAATAAGCACATTTTAGATTGGGTAATACAGTTAGCCGTCGAAAAGATAAAGGATAATAAAAGCTGGAACTACAGGAACGAACTTCGCAATATCATTAGCGAGATCTTTAAAGAGAGCTTCCAGGTATTTGAAGACAGCCTTGCAAAACTAACGCCGGACGAACTGAATGAACTGTTCAAAGAGTATGTAAAGATCACCAAACAGCAAATCAAGTATTATGAAGATTTGGTTGAAGAGCAGGTAGCAGCAGCCGTAGCAATATTCGATCGCTATCATTTAGACAAATCGCATTTTGTGAATGGTTCCCGGAACTGGCTCTGGAAATTACAGGCGCTTGCTGATAATGATGATGTTAAAGCCTCTAAAATATTCGCGCTAATTGATACGCCTGATCTTTGGTTCAAAGAGGGAAAAGAGGATACTTCTTTATACACCGAGCTAAATCCCCTGCTTAAAAAAATAAAACACTTCCAGGAAGAGCATACCGGCGATTATAAGCTGGCTATAGCATTTAACCAGAACCTGTACTACCTGCGGCTGATGCAGGAAGTAGCCGTACTGCTTGCTCAATACAGAAATGAAAACAGCAACCTGCTTATCAGCGATGCACAAAAATTAGTTACCGGTATTACAGACGATGCAGGCGATAACCCGTCTTTTATCTGGGAAAAGGTTGGCAATAAATATCGCCATTTTTTGTTCGATGAGTTCCAGGATACTTCCACGCAGCAATGGAAAAGCTTCAGGTCCATTTTAGTAAATGCGCTGGCCTCGACTACCGGCAGGCAAACCGATCATTTAATTGTAGGAGATGTAAAGCAAAGCATTTACAGGTGGCGCTCGGGAGACTGGAACATACTGCACCGGCAGGCCAGGCACGATGTTCAGGCGGAGCATGTAAAAGAAGAAAGCCTAGAGGAAAATTATCGCAGCACAAAAAACATCATCGCATTCAATAACTTTTTATACAGGGAAATTCCTGCATTGCTGCAAAACGAGATCAACAATACCATAAACGCCCGGTCAGCAGCAACACAGCAATGGTGGAAAGAAAAAAACTTTGATACAATCATCAGTGATATCTATTCCGGCTCCTTTCAAAAAAGCGCCGCCGCTACCCGGGATGGAGGAAAAATAAAAATACAAAAGTTCAGTGGCGATGGCCAGCGATATACAGAAACGCAGTTTAAAGAAGATGCATTAAATGCAGCAACGGCAGAAATAAGCGATCTTTTAGCACATCATAATTACCAGTATAAAGATATAGCTATACTGGTAAGGTCAAACTATGAAGCCGGGCTATGTGTTAACAAGCTGATGCAGCAGAATATTCCGGTGCTAAGCGGCGACGCTTTGCTGATAGCCAATAACCCGGCAATAGGCCTTATCATTAATACGCTTAAAGTTTTTACAGGCCTTGACGAACAAACTGCTTTATATAAAGCCAATTGCATTGCACTGTACCACTCCCTCCACAAACAACCGGACCAGGAACAAGACCTGGCAGACCCTGAATTATACTTTGAGCTGAATAACAGATCACTTTCCCGGCTTGGTTATGCGTTACCAGAAACCTTATGCGCCCACTGGCAAAGCTGGCTGCAATTGCCGCTTGCAGAGCTGATTGAAACTTTATTTGAATGCTACCGGCTTACAGGGTTAGCGCAGCATATTCCCTACCTGATGGCTTTCAGGGACCTGGTAAATACCGCTACAAGAGCAGGTGAGAAAGGTATGGTTTCGTTTTTAGAATGGTGGGAAGAAGAAGGATCGGCCAAAGCCTTACCCTCTCCTGAAGGCACTAATGCCGTTCAGATCATCACCATACATAAATCAAAGGGATTAGCTTTCAGGGCGGTGCTGGTGCCCTTCTGCAACTGGGATATAAAGACTAAAGCCAATACCATCTTCTGGGTTCCGGCAACAGGTTCCCCTTATCACCACTTAGGCAGCATGCCTTTAAAGTTCAGCGAATCGCTGGCCGGGAGCACCGTTGCCAAAGCCTATTTTGAAGAGCTTTTGTATGGCAATATGGACAGCCTTAATATGCTGTATGTGGCTACTACCCGTACAAAGGACTTCCTGTATCTTGCTACAATGGGTAAAAAGGATGAAGGGAAAATAGCTACCATTGGTGATACTTTAAATACAGTGATAAAGGGGCTGGATGAAACATTTTCTGAGTCGGGTATATACGAATCCGGAGAGATAGTCCCTTCAAAAGATCTGGAAGCTGATAAAGCTGTTTTAAGGCTGAGCCAATATCCCACATCAGGAAGGCTTTCAAAGCTGTACGAAGCAGAGGAAGAAAAGCATGTTGTTCATCTGCTGAACAGGGAAAGGTCAGGCAGAAAAGGTTCCCTGGCTCACGAGATACTGGCTAATGCCTCCGGCGAAGAAGAAGCAGACCGGTACCTGGATAAGCTGCTGCTGGATGGCATGATCAAAAAGGAAGAGTGGCCCGGCTTGAAGCAGGCAGTGATGGATGTGCTGAATGATCCGCAGATCATCAGCTTATTTAAAGAAGCAGAACAGAACATTGTTGAAAAAAACATTATAGACACTCATGGCAAAATACAAAGGCCCGACAGGATCATTATTGCCCGGGACAAAGTAGTATTGCTCGACTATAAGTTTACTTTAGAGCAGGATAATTCTCACCGGCAACAGGTTCTCAGGTACAAAGACCTACTGGAGCAAATGGGCCTTACAAACGTAAACGCTTATCTTTTTTATGCCGGCAACAAAGAGCTTAAAATGGTTAGCTGATTTTTCATCCCGTTACAAGGTACTTTATAAAACATGACTCCATTTTTAAAAAAAACAGCACAGGATCTATATAACAAGTTCGGAACAGATATCGAGCATTGCGCCATTGTATTCAATAACAAACGGCCTGCAGCCTATATGCAAAAATACCTGGCCGATATTTTTGGTAAACCATTCTTTGGACCATCATTTTTCACCATACAGGAGTTTTTCAGCGATGCAGTGGAAGAGAAAATTGCAGACCATTATATGCAGTTTTTTACGCTACATAAAATTTACAATGCTTTATTAATGGAAGAAGGTCTGCCGCAGTTAAAAAGCAGCCAGTTCTACCCATTGGCAAAGATCATTTTAAGTGATTTCAGCCAGATAGATAATGACCTGGTGGACACAAACAAGCTGTATAAAGAGCTGGAAGACATTTCTGTCATCAACCTTGAGTTTGATTACCTGACGCCCGAACAATATGAATTCCTCTCACAATTCTGGGCCTCCTATTCTGAAGGAAAACATAAAAAACAACAGGAATATTTTATACAGATGTGGCGGAGAATGCCTAAGCTATATCATGGTTTTCATGCTGCGTTGCAGGAAAAGAACATGACCAACTATGGCGGAGCCTACACGAAACTGGCCCGCCTGGATCTTGCTGAAACAGCCTTTATAAAAAAATTTGAAAAAGGCAAGATCATATTTGTGGGCTTTAACGCGCTTACACGCGCAGAAGCGCAATTGTTTACAGAGCTTCAGAAAGCAGGAAAAGGCCGTTTCTATTTTGATACGGATGATTATTACTTTAAAGACACATTACACGAAGCAGGCCTGTTCCTTAGAAAGAACATACACCAACTGCAATTAAAAAATGAGCTCGAGGGGCCTTTCCAGGCAATGACCTCTTCTCCTCATGCAGTGGACGTTTACAAAGTACAGGGACAAAGTGCACAGGCCAAAGTACTCAGTGAGATATGTAAACATGATTATACAACAGGCGGCGAGCCGGGTACAACCGCCATTGTGCTGGCTGATGAAAATTTGCTGATTCCTGCATTACAAACTATTCCTTCTGTTGCGGACGGTAAAGAAGTCAACCTGAATGTAACAATGGGCTTTCCCTTTGCAGCTTCTTCAGTATTTGGGTTAGCTAACCTTTGGCTCGATTGTCAGCGAGACATCCATGCCAGTAAAGGCCTGCGTCATCATAAACAAAAAACAAAGCATATTTCCTGGCAACGCCTGGAAAGTTTTCTTACGCATCCGCTTATTTATTTAACGCAGGCCAGGAAAGATAAAATAAGAGCGGCCATCCTGAAAGAAAATGTAGTGCAGATAGAACAGGAACGCATCATCCGGCAGGGAGGCATACTGGAAAAATTTTTTGCTGCTGCTGAGCCTGGGCAGATAGTACTATCGCTTACAGAAGTTTTACAATACGTACTTCAAGAGCTTTCATCTAACAAAATATTAAAAGATATAGATGCCCGGCTTTTTGTAAGCGTGATCAAAGAGCTGAACAGGCTTCATGATAATGTTGGCGACTATTTGGGTAAAGAAGAGCTGCCTTTTATCATTTCATTGGTTCAAAAAGTATTACAGGGCATCAGTGTGCCCCTAAGCGGCGATCCGTTAGAAGGTATACAACTGATGGGATTGCTGGAAACACGTAATCTTAATTTCGATCATGTTGTTTTTTTAGGTTTTAATGAAGGGATCATCCCTAAAACTTCTATCGGGAATAGCTTTATACCAGACAGCTTAAGAAGGGTGCACGGACTGCCCATATTGGAAAACCTTGATGCCATATCTGCCTACATCGTGTACAGGCTTTTCCAGGGAGCTGCAAAAATAAGTATCATATACAATAGTCTTACAGATGAAACTGCCAGCGGTGAGGCCAGCCGGTTCTTAAAGCAACTGGAATATGAAAGCAACTTCCGGTTTAGCTATTACGAGCTGGAATCATCAGTAAAAGCCGAAAGCCGGCAGCAGGTGATCATAGATAAAAGACATCCCGCAGTAAAAGAGTGTCTGCAGCAATTTTTAGATAAAAAAAGAACGCTTTCCCCTACAGCAATCACTACATATATAGCCAACCCTATAGATTTCTTCTTTTCTTACATTGCAGGTATAAAAGAGCCTAAAGAGGTAAGCGCTACCGTTGAGGCCAATGAGATAGGCAGCATACTTCATGATGCGATGGACAGCTTTTACAGCAGCATGAAAGGGAAAATGGTTACAAAGGAATGGATCACATTAAGCAGAAGCAGTAACGATGCATTGATCAAAAGATCTTTCTGCAAGGTCCGGGAATTAAAGAATGCAGACACTTACGAGTTTGCCGGTATGCAGCTGGTAGTACTGGCTATTGTAAACGCTTATATTAATATTATTCTGGACCAGGATGAAGCCTACGCACCTTTTACCATAACAGGTCTGGAAGAAAATGTAAATGCCGAGCTGCCTTTTGAATTAAACGGCACGCAGCAAAGCATACGGGTGAAAGGTATTATTGACAGGATAGATGAAAAGAATGGTATTACAAGAATTGTAGATTATAAAACGGGCAGTGATAAGCTTGAGTTCAATATGGAGATCAGCAAACTTTTTGATACAAATGACAAGCATATCAATAAAGCACTGACACAAACCATGATCTACACTCATATATATGAGCAAACAAAGAACAAGGCCGATGTACAACCCGTACTCTATGTTGTAAAAACAATGAATAAAGAAGGCATTTATTTCAAAAACAGGAATGTCGCCCTTGAGCTTCAAACCCTTGCCGAACTAAAACCACTGTTCATGCAGGAACTGGGGAATAAATTGGCCGAGCTGTTTGACGGGAACATACCCTTTTG
>DAOLFI010000202.1:0-6293 GCA_035326385.1 Niabella sp. | reverse complement strand
CCTGTGCATTTTTTTATTACAGATGAACCGTATAACAAAAATGTAATTGTTCCTGGTATGGGTAAGTTTGGGCATATACTTGATTACTATGCTAAAGCGGGAGCACCAATGAACCTGCCCGCTGAAGCAACGTGGCCTGAGCTAAGGGATAGTTATTTTAAACCCTTATTAAAAAATGCAGGTGGGCTGATTTTACAGGTAAGTAATAATGAACCGGTTGCCAGATTGCTGCTCGATGAATCAATTGATAACGGAGGCTATGCTGCCCTGGCTACTCATCACTTTGATCAGAATTTTGCATTTTGGTTACCTTATTTGTTTGATTATAGTAATCGTTTGCCTATGGTTTGCCTGCAGGATGGGCATGGTTTAGAATCGTGGTGGTGGGCAGATTACCTGTTTAAAGAGCGTACCTTATTTGTTGCAAAGGGTGCTTCTTATGCTTCAATGATTAGCGCTTTAAAAAGTAACCATATTGTATCTGTTAAACATGATACAGCAACAAGGAACGTCACTCGTATGATGGGCGCTTCAGATGTCGTGAGAAACTTTATCTCCTCAAACGATCGTGGATGGAAATGGTGGAAAGAAACAGGAGATATTAATGATCTGCCCTGGGGAATCATTACAGCCTTATTTCCGGGAGATAAATTTGAACAATCTGTGCCGGAAAGAGGCGTGGCAATCCGTGTAAGATGCTGGCGAAAAACAAGGACCATGACACTCCTGGAGCCTGTTACAGATCTGATGCATTTGTACGTAGATGGAAAGGAGGCGAAGTTTGAAGTAGTTGAAAAAAAGAACCAGCGCGGACAATTGCAGGACGTATATTATTTATATAACATGCCAGATATTACCGCTGGCAGGCATGTTATAGAAGCCCGGTTTAAAAAACTTTCAAATGGTGATACAAAAACGATCAAAACATATTTTTATGTCAGATAGTAGAATAAAATCAAAGTATTTTTTATTGATATTGCTGGTACAGTTGGGTATGAGCGCTTTCAATAATGTGATCTGCCAGAATATTCAGCGGCCTAATATTATTATTGTACTGGCGGATGATTTAGGCTGGGGCGACCTGGGATTTAACGGTCAGCAGAAGATCAAAACACCTAACCTTGATAAAATGGCAAAGGAAGGCATAAAGCTGAATCAGTTTTATGCAGGTAGTGCTATATGTGCTCCATCCAGAGCTGTTTTGTTAACAGGAATAAATACAGCTCATTCGCATATCAGAGGCCTTGCGGGCTGGACCGTTGAAAAAAAGGTAGACCTGTTGGATGAAGAAGTAACGTTTGCCGAGGAGTTAAAAAGAGTAGGCTATGAAACGGCGATCATTGGTAAATGGGGGATGGAAGAAGGTGCTGGTACCGGTATGGCAAATAAGCAGGGGTTTGATTACTTCTACGGGTTTAAAACACATATGGAAGCACATCATTATTATCCTGAATATATGTGGGAGAATGAGACTAAGGTATTGTTTCCTGAAAACAGGACTTCTGAAAAGAAAGGAGCGTACTCAAATGATGTGTTTACCAGAAAAGCTATTTCCTTTATTAATAAAAATAAAAGCACTCCGTTTTTACTGTACGTGCCATATACTGTTCCGCATAATGAAATAACAGTGCCAGATGATTCGAAGGAGCAATATGAGCATCTTGGCTGGGAGAAAAGGCCTATGAAGCAAGGCCATTATTATCATGATCCTGAAGGTAACACCGCTTATGCAGGGATGGTTAGCAGGCTTGATCGCTATATTGGAGAAATCCGGGATGAGTTAAAAAAATTAAATATCGAAAAGAATACGCTTATTATTTTTTCGAGTGATAATGGGACGGTTTATGATAATGGATTTTTTGATAGCAATGGCCCTTATCGTGGGGGGAAGTCAGAATTATATGAAGGGGGCATCAGATCTCCAGGGGTAGCGGTATGGCCTGCTGTTATAAAAAAAGGGTCTGAAAGTGCTGCACCGATTGCTTTTTGGGATGTTTTACCAACGCTTTGTAATATAGTAGGGATAAAGCCTTTAGTAAAAGTTGATGGACTTTCTTTCTTATCAGAACTGAAAGGACGAAAAAACAAGGCTTTGCAAAACAGGTTTTTATATTGGGAAATTAACCCTCCTCCAAGAACGTTCTCACAAGCAGTAAGATGGGGAAAGTGGAAAGCTGTAAAACACTGGCAGAAGCCTACAGAATTATATGATTTATCAGTTGACAAATCAGAAACCAGGGATGTGTCAAAAGAGCATATACCGATAGTAGAGAAAATTGAAAAGTATATGAAAGAGACCAGAACAGATAATGCACTTTTCCCTGTTGTAAGACAACCGAACAAAAAACAATAGAGAGCATATCGTTTTTGCTTTAAATAATTAAAAGATGAAGAGATTTTTTACTTTTTTGATTTTCGCGGCGTTGGGCATATCCTCTTTTTCGCAGCCTGTTCAGCGACCCAAACTTATGGTAGGTATTGTTATAGATCAGATGCGTTGGGATTATTTATACAGGTATTATGAGCGTTATGATAATAACGGAGGATTTAAACGCCTGTTAAATGAAGGGTTTAGCTGTGAAAACACTTTTATCAATCATTTACCCTCTTATACTGCTGTAGGACATGCTACAATTTTTACAGGCGCTGTTCCTGCCATTCATGGTATAGCTGGCAATAGCTGGCTTGACCAGGCAAGTGGGCAAAAGATGTATTGTACGGATGATTCAACCGTTCAGCCGGTAGGGAGTAATTCAAACGCAGGTAAAATGTCTCCCGTAAATCTGCTTGCAACAACTATTGCCGATGAACTGCGCTTGGCAACAAATTTCCAATCAAAGGTGATTGGAGTATCGTTAAAAGACCGGGCATCTATTTTGCCTGCAGGCCATAATCCCACCGGCGCCTTTTGGTTTGATAATACCACAAATAGTTTTATTACCAGTACCTGGTATATGAATGAACTGCCTCAATGGGTAAAAGACTTTAATGTAAGAGGTGAACCGGCCAGGCTTACAGCTACACCATGGGTTACTCTGTATCCAATTGATACGTATAAGCAAAGTACTGAAGATAATGTTCCGTGGGAGGGAAAGTCTAAAAATGCTGCGGCTCCTGCATTTCCACATAAGACTGATATTCGGACTTCTCCCTATGGCAATACGCTTATACTTGATTTTGCTAAAGCTGCTATAGAGGGCAATCAATTAGGAATAGGAACCGTTACAGATTTTCTTGCCATTAATTGTGCTTCTACGGATTATGTTGGTCACAAATATGGTCCAAATTCTATTGAAGTAGAAGATGTGTATCTGCGTTTAGACAGGGATTTGGGTTCTTTCTTTAGGTTTCTGGACCAAAAAATAGGAAAAGGGAACTATACCGTTTTTTTAACGGCCGATCATGGTGCCGCTCACGCTGTTTATTTTATGAAGGAACATAAGTTGCCCGCTGATTTGCTGCCCAATAGTAAAATAGTTACTGAACTCAATGAAGTATTGAAGCAACAATTTGGAGAAAGTGATCTGGTCTTATCGGGAATCAACTACCAAATCAGTTTTGACAATAAAAAAATCAATCGTTTAAAATTAGACTATCAGGCAATTAAGGCTCTATCGTTAAAATATTTGAAAGAATCTCCATTCCTGCAATTTGTTGTGGATGTTGAAACTATTGGTGTAGAACCTGTTCCTGAAGCTATAAAAACGCGAATTGTAAATGGTTACAATGCTAAACGCTCTGGCCCTATTCAGATGATCCCGTTTCCCGGATGGCTTGAAGGAGAACGAACTACGGGCACTTCCCACGCTACGTGGAGCCCTCATGATACACACATTCCTCTGATTTGGATGGGTTGGGGAATTAAGCGCGGAAAAAATACCCGGGAAGTATATCAAACAGATATAGCACCTACTGTTGCTGCGTTATTACGAATACAGATGCCTAACGGTTGTGTTGGAAAAGCTATTTCGGAAGTTATAGAATGATTTTTTAAGCTCATAAAACCAATTTGTACCCATTATTAGAGTTTAAATAGTTAAGTGGTGTTGTATAATAACACAGATAACACGCGACTTATAAAATCTTGTTTTTTAATATAAAAATATTTTTCTAATGTTTAAATTAACTTATATGAATTTACGTTTTAGTATATTATTTTTTTCTTTAGTAATCTATGTACATGAAGTATATGCACAGGAGATAGCGGCCAGCAATGTTAAAACCCCTTTCGGAGTAACTACGCAACGTATCAACAATACACCTAAAAAAGTTATTGCACAAAGCCCTCCTATGGGATGGAACTCCTGGAACAATTTTGGGTTAGATATTACTGAAAGTGAGTTCAAACAGCAGGTAGATTATGTTGCAAAACATTTAAAAAAATATGGCTATGAATACATGGTTATTGACGCAGGATGGTACGCGCCCAGCTTGTCTGCAGATAGGTTTGATACAGCCGCCCATCATACAAAGATCAAATACAATACGCTGACAGATGAATATGGCAGGTGGTTGCCGGCTCCTAACAGATTTCCATCGGCGAAAAATGGTAGTTTCAAAGAACTTGCTGATTATGTGCACAGCAAAGGGCTGAAATTCGGACTGCATATACAGAGAGGGATTCCCTGGTCTGCTGTTGAAAAAGATACTGAGATCAAAGGTTCAGATTACAGGGCAAAAGATATTGCAAACCCTGCAGATGCCTGTTCCTGGTGGGATGGGACAACAGGAGTAGATATGAGTGTGCCGGGAAGCCAGGAGTATTATAATTCCTGTGTGCAACTATATGCTGATTGGGGTGTGGACTTTTTAAAAGTTGACGACATTTCCCGACCCTATCACGCTGATGAAGTTACGGCGTTCCGCATTGCTATTGAAAAAACCGGCAGGGACATTATTTTAAGTCTTTCTCCCGGAACAACGTCTTTTACAGCCCGCCATCATGCAATAAATAATTCGGATATGTACCGTATTTCAAATGATTTTTGGGACAGGTGGTCTCAGCTAAAAGCTCAGTTTGCGCTGGCAAATAGTTGGCTTAAATATCAAAAAACCGGCCATTATGCCGATCTCGACATGTTGCCTGTTGGAGTTATTGGCAGCAGAAGCAGTGATGGCGGACAGGGAAAAAGAAAAACAGGCCTTACAGAAACTGAACAATATACCATGCTTTCACTTTGGGCTATTTTCCGTTCTCCCCTTATCCTGGGAAATGATCTGCTTGAAATGGATGAGTTTACCACAAAGCTCATTACAAATGAAGGGATGCTTGAAGTAAATCAGCAGGGTGACGATGTAAAAAGAGTAATAGGAACTCCGCCGGGGATCCATATTTATTACTCAGTGCACAAAAGCAAAAAAGAAAAATTTGTAGCCATTTTCAACACAGGAGAGTCTGAGCAAAAAATAAATGTCGATTTCTCAAAACTGGGGCTTTCCGGAGTTAAGATGGTGAAGGATCTATGGAATAACAAAACGATAGATAGTGCTCCAACGGGTTTTTCAAGAACAGTGCCGCCTCATGGTAGCGGCTTGTTTAGGGTTAGTTATTAATTATTGGATCATTTCTTATTTTTTAATATAAATCTACACTTATGCGTACTACAACTTTTGTTTGCTGGCTTCTAAGCCAAAAAAAATGTTACGCTATCGCAACATTTATCATGTTTTTTGTTTGCACTTTCGTGGTGCAGGCACAGGTATGGAAATATGCTCCCTTAAGGAATGCGGCTCAGCAGAGCGCAGGCCTTACCGGAGGTGAAGGAGGACAATGGCCCCAGGCGCTAGCAGTGAGCGCCAACGGGAATTTAGTAATGGGAGGCCTGGATGTGGCAGGGTTGATCCGTAGTGAAAACGGCGGTAATATTTGGAAACAGGCCAATGCCGGGTATACACCACGTGGGAACTGTGCCATTGCTATAGATCCGAATAATATTAACAGAATACTGGCTGTGGGCGGCAACTCCGGTTTCAATAATAGCCTGACAATGGGAGGCCAGAATATCCATGGCATATATCTTTCTACAAACAAAGGGCAATCCTGGGAAAGGGTATTGGGGATTGATAATCTGGCCGGATGGCGGGATATACGGGAGCAATTGGCATGGGACCCTGGCAGCAATGACGGAACTATCGAGGGTGGGGGTAGCGCTATTGCTTATTGGAGCCGTGCCGGATATACCTATACACAACCCTCAAGCACTTCAACACCTGTAACACCTGGCATTTATAAAACAACTGATGGCGGCCTGTCGTGGAATCTCATTCCCGGATCAAGTGCCCGCAAAGAAAGC
>DAOLFI010000201.1:0-6294 GCA_035326385.1 Niabella sp. | reverse complement strand
GAAGCTGTTGAATATAAAAGCCCAGGGCGCTCCTCGCCTGAGGATGTACTGGCGCCATTTGTAGAAGCCATGACGGAAAAAGTACGTCGCTACCCTTCGCAATGGTATAATTATTATGACTTCTGGAAATAAGGGGCCTGTTTAAAATCCCTAAGTTTCCTTACTTTTAACGCCATTAATCATTTGTTTTGAGCATCGCCACTGATATATTGCCCTATGTACCCCAGCGTGCACCATTTGTAATGGTAGATAGTCTGGAAGCCTGTGATGCAAGCGGCGCTTCAACCCGTTTTACCATAAAGGAGGATAATCTTTTTATACTCAATGGGCGATTGACGGAGCCGGCCCTGGTAGAGAATATTGCACAAACAGCTGCTGCGCGTATAGGATATATTTGTCAGCAGGAACAAAAGGCGGTGCCTGTTGGATTTATTGGTGCTGTTCAGCATTTAAAAATCATCAGCCTCCCGGAAACTGGGGATGTGCTTGATACGGTTATTACCATTAAGCATCAAATATTCAATGCAACGATAATAGAAGGGAAAATTGCTGTAAATGGAAAAGATATCGGATCTTGCGAAATGAAAATATTTATATCAGAGTAATTAAAAACGACCCTAAATGAAAAAGTTATTCTCTACAATTTCTATTTCAGTCATTATTGTCTTGTTTGCATTTCAGGCAAAAGCTCAAACCCTTAAAGAGGTTTTGAATAATACTGAAACGCCTGTTTTTTATTATGGTATTGATTTTACCAAAGCAAAGCTGATCAATGATCCCAATGCCAATCCTACAGACATTATAACGCGACAGTTTGCCGGACTGAACGCGCTGATGGTCAACGAGGCTAAAAAATATGATATCGCCGGCGCTTTCAGAAGATCTGAACTGCATAGCGATCTAAGCTATACCGATAAAAGAAATGAAAAGGCAGATCCTGATAAGCTGCAATCAACAAGCACCGAGGATTTTAATCGTTTAAAAGAGAGCGATATCCAGGCCTTAATAAAAGGTTTTGATGGCGGCAACAGGGCGGGCACAGGGTTGTTATTTGTGGTAGAGGCTATGAGCAAAACACAAAAAGCTATTTCTGTTTGGGTAGTTTTATTTGATATTAAAGGCAAAAAAGTATTGATGGCAAAAAGAATGGAAGGAGAAGTGGGTATGGGATTCAGCTTCAGGAACTACTGGGCTACAGGCTTTAAAAAGATCATTGACCAGATATCCAAATCTGAATATAAGAAGTGGAAGTCGGAAGTTGATGGATAATGGCAGTTGATAGTTGACGGATGACAAATGACGGTGTGTTGATGCCTGAAGTAATCAATATTCAGTTCAGTTAAACATAAAATATATTTAATAATAATAAACGAAAGATCTCCTCTTTTCCATGACAATGACAAAAACCCTTAGCCATACTATAGAAGTGCTGATCCGGTTTAACGAAGCAGATCCGCTGGGGATTGTCTGGCATGGCCATTATATCCGCTATTTCGAAGACGGGCGGGAGGCTTTCGGAAAGCAGTACGGTATAGGGTATATGGATTTTTTTAAAGAAAACGTAGTGGTTCCTATTGTACATGCCGAATGCAATTATAAAAAATCGCTCAAATTTGGTGATAAAGTGATTGTAGAAGCTACTTATCATCCCTGCGAAGCAGCAAAAATTATTTTTACGTATAAGCTCTATAAAAAAGGCGAGCCTGCGGTCGTTGCCACAGGTACTACTACCCAGGTCTTTTTGGAAAAAGATACGCAAACCTTATTATTAAATAACCCGCCTTTTTTTGAGACGTGGAAAAAGCAGCACGATATATAAAATTGTTATGACCCCGGCTCCTGTACTACTATCAACCATCTTGCGTCGCACACTTCTGCACCTATGCATATATCAGCGTATAAAAAAAGCAGGAAACTTTTCCCCTCTCCAAAGGAGAGGGATCGGGGGTGAGGCCCGGGAGAGGCGATGAAACCTGTTTACGCCATATCAGACAATATCATTTCGCCATTGGGCCATACTACCGGCCAAAACTTTTCACGGCTGCTAAAAGGGGAAAGCAGCGTGCAATTGCATGAAGCTGGCAGCAGAAGCCCCAGGGAATTTTTCAGTTCGCTTTTTCCTGAAAGTTTCTGGCAGCAAGATCCCATTCCCTTTTTTACAAAATTTGAGCAGTTACTGGCTTTATCTATTGGTGACGTGCTGGAACAAACGAAGCTTAACCCTAGGGACGGAAAAACCGGATTGATCCTTTCTTCTACCAAAGGGAATATCAGCCTACTCGAAGAGGAAGAAATCTCAGTGCGGCTAAAACAGGAGATCAGCCTTACTTCGTCAGCAGAGAAACTGGCAAAATATTTTGGCTTTGCTGCGCCGCCTGTTATTATATCACAGGCCTGTATTTCCGGTCTCGTGGCTTTAATTACTGCCAAAAGAATATTGCAGTCCGGTAGGTATGAAAATATTGTAGTGGCAGGGGCTGATCTTATTACAAGGTTTATCCTGTCAGGTTTTCAGTCTTTTCAGGCGGTAAGCGATGAGATTTGCAAACCCTTTGACGCAAACCGGAAAGGCATCAACCTGGGCGAGGCGGCAGCTTCCATTGTGCTATCTGTAAACCAACCTGATACAGAAAATTGTATAGAGCTGCGGGGAGGTGCGGTAAGTAACGATGCCAATCATATTTCCGGGCCATCGCGTACCGGGCAGGAATTATTTAATGCAATGCAGCAGGCGATGAGCGAGGCAAAGATTACCGCAAAAGAAATAGACTTTATTTCGTTACATGGTACTGCTACTTTATATAATGATGATATGGAGAGTAAAGCTGTCCGCCTTGCAGGGCTACAATCTGTACCGGTGAATAGTTTAAAGGGTTATTACGGGCATACCTTAGGTGCTGCGGGGCTTATTGAAAGTGTTATCAGTATGCAGTCGCTAAAAGAAAATGTAATGATCCCTACTAAAGGGTTTGTTACACCCGGCACTGCTGAAAATATAAACGTTTGCAGTACCTTGCAGCATACAGAGCTAAACACCTGCTTAAAAACAGCATCCGGTTTTGGGGGCTGCAATGCTGCGGTTGTGTGGAAAAAGATATAGACTGTTTAAGGTCGCAATTTGCGACCTCAAGAGTGAAAGATTTATGAATATAACACTGATACAAAATAAGATTTACGAAATACGGGGACAGCGTGTCATGCTCGATCTGGACCTGGCAGAACTATATCAGATTGAAAATAAAAGGCTTAAAGAGGCTGTTCGGAGAAATATCAAACGTTTTCCGGCAGATTTTATGTTTCAGCTGACAAAAGCTGAATACAATAACTTGAGGTCGCAATTTGCGACCTCAAGTTGGGGAGGCACGCGATATATGCCTTTTGCTTTTACCGAGCATGGAGTAGCAATGCTTGCGGCTGTGCTTCATTCAGATAAGGCTATAGATATGAATATTATGATTGTCTGTGCATTTATTGCATTGAAGCAGTTAGCCATAGAACAAAAAGATTTAATGCAGAAGCTGGAAGAAGTAAGAACAGAACTGCATCAGCGAATTGATGTACACGATGCCCAGCTTGGCCAGATATATGAAGCCATTGAAAGCATGCTGGACGATCAGGCAAATAAAAAAGAAAAGGAAGAAGCCTGGAAAAGCCGGAATAGAATAGGATTTAAATGATAAACAATCAGAAATAAAAGGAGTGAAGTTTAGGGATAGAACAAAACCTTAAACCCTTTAAACATGAAACTTATACAATAAATGACAAATCTTTACAGCAAAGACAAACGAACTGCTTTAGATGCGAAACATTACGCACAGGTAATTGCACATGGGCCTATAGTATTCCAGGTAGCAAAAATGTTACGGGACAAAGAAATTTTAACTACCATCGAAGATGCCCGATCTGGCATAACACTTACCGAAATTGTTGAAAAAACCCAGGTTCCTGAATATGGGGTAAGGGTTTTGCTGGAAGCCGGGCTGGGCATGGAAATGGTAACCGTAGATGATAAGGGAAAATACTACCTGGCCAAAACCGGTTATTTTATTTTGCACGATCCGCTCACCAGGGTAAACATGAATTTTGTGCAGGACATTTGCTACAAAGGTTTATTTCACCTGGAAGAGGCTATTGACACAGGTAAGCCTGCGGGCCTGAAAGAGCTTGGAAGCTGGAATACGGTTTACGAAGGACTTTCTCAATTGCAGCCACACCAGCAAAAAAGCTGGTTTGAGTATGACCATTTTTTCTCAGATATTGCTTTTCCGGCGGTATTAAAACATATTTACAAGCCGGAAAATCATATTAAAAAGCTACTCGAAATTGGCGGAAATACAGGAAAATGGGCATTAGCGTCTACAAAGTTTGACAAAGAGGTAAGGATAACGATAGTGGATCTGCCGGGACAGGCAGCTATGGCCAAAAAGAATATTGAAGATTTAGGTTTGAGCGACAGGGTTGATTTTTATCCTGCGAACGTGTTGGACGAAAATGTTCAGTTCCCCACCGGGTACGATGCGGTTTGGATGAGCCAGTTCCTGGATTGCTTTTCGGAGGATGAGATTGTAAGCATTATGCAACGTTGTGGAAAAGCTATCAATGAAGATGGCGCTATTTATATTTTAGAAGCTTTCTGGGATAACCAGCGTTTTGAGACTGCTGCATTTTGCATCCAGCAACTATCTATCTATTTTACAGCAATAGCCAATGGTAACAGCCAGATGTATGATAGCCGGGTGTTTAAAAAATGTATTGACAGGGCGGGCTTTGATATAGTTGAGGAAATAGACGGCATTGGACTAAGCCATACGCTGCTGAAGTGTAAGAAAAGGAAGTAGGCTGACGGGTGGTTAACAGGTTGAAAAGTTTATAAATTGGAAGGGCGCATAAAATTATTTCGCACTTTTACTTCCCTCTCCTTTTGGAGAGGGGGCGGGGATGAGGCCTTTCTGCGAAAAATATTTATCACCTAGTTGAAAGGGGATCAGTTTTAAAAAAGACAAGAGCAGAAGAACAGGCAACAGCCTGTTTTTTATCAAAACATATTAATAACATAAATTAGGTTCAGATATGCAACCCGAACAAATAGATGTACTTGTAATTGGTGCAGGCCCCGCTGGTACTGTAGCCGCTTCCATTGTAAACCAGGCAGGTTACAAAGTGAAGATTGTAGAAAAAATGAAGTTTCCGCGTTTTGTAATTGGTGAGAGCCTGCTGCCGCGCTGTATGGAAGCGCTGGAGGAGGCCGGATTGCTGGAAAATGTGTTACAGCAGGGCTTTCAGCGTAAAACAGGTGCTAAGTTTGTACGCGATGGTGTGATTTGTGATTATTCTTTCTCTGATCAGTTCACTAATGGCTGGGATCATGCCTACCAGGTAACCCGTGCCGATTTTGACAAAGCCCTTGCCGATGGTGTGCAGGAAAAAGGCGTACCTGTGGAATATGAAACCACGGTAACAGCTATTCGCTTTAATCCTGATGGAAGCTCCACTACAACTGTTGAGGATGCAGCAGGCAATACAAGAGAAATTTTTGCACGTTTCATAATAGATGGCAGTGGCTATGGCCGTGTAATACCACGGTTATTTGGCCTGGACAAGCCCTCCAACCTTCCGCCACGCAAGGCTGTTTTTGTGCATATTAACGATGTAAACCGTCAAATGGATGATGAGCCGGATCGTATTACAATAGTGGTGCATAAACCCGATGTATGGGTATGGATCATTCCCTTTGCCACTGGCATCACCTCTGTAGGATTTGTAGGAGACCCCTCATTTTTTGAAAAATATACAGGTACGCCGGAAGAGCAAATGCGTGCGCTGATTGCCGATGAGCCTTATATTGCCAAACGCATGGAAGGCATTGAGTTTTTATGGGAACCCAGGGTGTTACAATCATGGTCGGCTACCACAGAAAAGTTCTATGGCAACGGTTTTGTGCTTACAGGAAATGTAACAGAATTTTTAGATCCCGTATTTTCCTCAGGTGTTACGCTGGCAACGGTTTCCAGCCAGATAGCGGGCAAGCTGGTGGTAAGACATTTAAAAGGAGAAAACATTGATTGGAACAGGGAGTACACGGAAGTAATGATGCAGGGCGTAAATACCTTCAGGAGTTATGTGATGGGCTGGTACGATACAACGCTGCATACTATTTTCTTTGCTGATAACCAGGATCCGGATGTAAAGCGCATGATATGCTCCGTACTGGCGGGGGATGTGTGGGGTACTGATAACCCGTATGGAAAAAATCATGATAAGGCATTAAAAAAGCTGGGAAAAAAAAACAACCTT
>DAOLFI010000200.1:0-6298 GCA_035326385.1 Niabella sp. | reverse complement strand
AAGGTAGCCTGTGTACAATCTTTGATCAGCACATGTACATAGTCTCCTTTTTTATATTCAACGGTATTTTTAGGGAATACCACCACTTTGTTTTGCGAATTACGGCCTACCCAGTCATCAGCGCTGCGTTTGCTGTCGCCATCAATTAAAACCTTAAAGGTTTTGCCAATGTCTTTTTTATAACTGATCAAAGAAAGCTCGTTTTGTTTTTCAATGATCTCCTGCAGTCTTCTTTTTTTAACGTCCAGCGGAATATCATCCTTATAGCGGCGCTGTGCCAGCGTTCCCGGCCTTTCGCTGTAGAAGAACATATAGCTTAGGTCGTACTGGCTATAATCCATAACAGAAAGAGTTTCCCGGTGCTCTTCCTCTGTTTCTGTACAAAAACCGGCAATAATATCAGAAGTGATGCTGCAGTCGGGCATGATTTGCCGGATCTCATCCACCTTGCTCATATACCATTCGCGGGTGTAAGTGCGGTTCATAAGTTGTAATACGCGGGGGGAACCACTTTGTACCGGCAGGGGGATGCACTTGCAGATATTTTCATAAGCGGCCATGGTACGCAGCACCTCGCTTGTAATATCCTTAGGGTGCGAGGTTGAAAACCGCACACGAAGCAATGGAGATATCTGCGCTACCATTTCCAGGAGTTTGGCAAAAGTAATGACCCCCTCGCCCCCTGAAGTGGGGAGCTGCGAAGCTCCTGGTAATAGGGAGTTGCCTTTACTATTGGCAGGTTCTAAAGCCCCTCCTTCGGAGGGGTTGGGGGAGGCTGGTATGTAATAATAGGAATCCACGTTCTGTCCCAGCAGGGTTACTTCACGATACCCGTTTTCAAAGAGATCTTTACACTCGTTAATGATGCTTGCTGCATCACGGCTGCGCTCGCGGCCACGGGTAAAAGGCACCACGCAGAAGGAGCACATATTATTGCAGCCACGCATAATGCTTACAAAAGCCGAAACACCATTGGAATTAAGGCGAACAGGAGCTATATCGGCATAAGTTTCTTCCCGACTTAATAATACATTGATGCTTTTGTTACCATCGGCGGCATCATCTACCAGCCCTGGCAGGCTGCGGTAAGCATCGGGGCCTACTACAATATCTACCAGCTTTTCCTCTTCCAAAAATTTGGCTTTCAAACGCTCAGCCATGCAGCCCAGCACACCTACCAGGGTACCAGGGTTTTGAGTTTTCAGTTTCTTAAATTCTGTAAGGCGTTTCCGAACAGTTTGCTCTGCTTTTTCACGGATAGAGCAGGTATTAATAAAAATCAGGTCGGCTTCCTCCACGTTACGGGTGGCGCCAAAGCCTTCCTTATTTAATATAGCTGCTACTACTTCGCTGTCTGCAAAGTTCATCTGGCAGCCATAGCTTTCTATATAAAATTTCTTTTTATACTTATTAGGATCTAAAGTAAAAGGAGCATAGCTTTCTCCCTGGCGTGCTTCATCATGCGTTTTATTGGCTACTAAATCAAGCATTAATTTCTTTTTATAGTTTCAAGCGTGCAAAGATAGGCGATTTTTAATAGCTTTATGACAGGATGGCAGGAGTTTGGGAGTTAAATAGTTGAAATGTTGAAAAGTTGAAATATTGAAGAGTTGACAGATGATAGATGACGGATGACAGGGGTTGGCCATGAACTATGATGGTTGGATGTAGTTTAATAGTAAGTGAAAGTGGTTTAAAGGTTAACAAGAAGGCAAAAAAAGGATTATCAAAACAGGTGATATAGAAATTCTATACACAGTTCATGGAACTTTAACTTTAAAACTTCAAACCTGAAGCCTACATCCTGTATCCAGTATAATGTACGGTGTTCGATATACGAGATGTAAGCCAGAAGCTAAAGGCTGAAAGCTGAAACCTGGAACCTGGAACTTGGAACCAATATCCAGGAGCAAAAGCCGGTTTTTGAACTACAGGTGAACGCCCCAAATAATAATAATCACGGAAATAGCCTGTTTTACGAAAAAAGTCCGTACATTTGCACGCTCTTATTTTGAGGTAAGTAGTTTTATGGCTAACAGGAGGGATTACGATATTGCATTTGTGGGGTTAAAACCTGGTATTCATGAATATAACTACAATATTACTGATAAGTTCTTTGAGGCATTTCAGCAGCAGGATTTTACCGACTGTAACGCCCGCGTAAAGTTGCTTTTAGATAAAAAAAGCAGTTTTATGTTATTGAAGTTTGAAATTGGCGGCAGCCTGATGGTAACCTGCGACAGGTGTAATAATGATCTGAAGCTTGATTTATGGGATGAGTTTAACATTACCGTGAAAATGGTGGAAGAACCGGAACTGATGAACGACCAGGAGGATGATCCTGATGTATACTATATCAGCCGGGGCGAGAGCCATATAAATGTGGAAGAGTGGATCTATGAGTTTATTAACCTGAGTATTCCTATGCATAAGATTTGCAACGCTAATGGCGCGCAATGCAATGAGGAAGCGCTGAAAATGCTGGACAGGCTGGAACATGAAGAGCTTCCCAAACCGGACGTAAATCCTATCTGGAAAGGACTGGAACAGTTTAAGAAAAAGGAGGATTAACTATCCAGATTGGTGAAAAGCCTGGTTTAAAACAATTGTAAGTATTATTTATTAAATAGAATTTTTAAGAATTTAAATAAAGAGTTATGCCAAATCCTAAACGCAGGCACAGCCAGCAAAGAAGCGCAAAACGCAGAACGCACTATAAAGCAACAGCACAAACTTTAACTACTGATGCTACTACGGGTGAAACACATGTACGTCACCGTGCGCACGTTAGCGAAGGTAAATTGATCTATAAAGGTAAAGTGGTAGCTGAAAAAGCGCCTGCTAAAGCCTGAGTTTAGTTAGTTCTAATATTATTTTTTAAGAATTCCATGTACTATCAGTCATGTTTTGGCTGATGTATCTGGAATTTTTTTATTTTTAGCCTGATATAAGGCGCTGATGCTTCGGCACATCTGTAAAAAGCGTTCTATTGAACCTGATTTATGTTCGCCGGGGCGGACTGAAATGTAAAACTGTACGAATGAATATTGGAATAGATATGATGGGTGGCGATTTTGCGCCGCTTGAAGCCGTAAAAGGAGTGAAGCAATACCTTTTGAGTAATGATTTTGAAGGACTGCATCTGGTATTGTTTGGTGATGAAACGCTTTTACTGCCTTTATTATCAGAATATGAGATCCCGGCTGATAAGTATAGGGTGGTTGCTACTACACAGGTGATTGATATGCACGAACACCCTACTAAAGCCTTAAAAGAAAAGACCGATTCTTCTATAGCAGTTGGATTTAAGTATATGGCTGCCGGAAAAATTGATGCCTTTATCAGCGCAGGTAATACAGGTGCTATGATGGTAGGTGCTATGTTCAGCATCAGGTTAGTAGAAGGGGTATTGCGGCCTACTATTTCATCGGTGATTCCCAAACAGGACGGCACCACCGGCCTTTTGCTGGATGTGGGGTTGAATGCTGATTGCAAACCTGAACAGCTCAACCAGTTTGCTGTAATGGGGGCTGTGTTCAGTAAGTATATTTTTGGTGTGGAAGATCCGAAAGTGGGGTTAATGAATGTGGGAGAGGAAGAAGGAAAAGGAAATATCCTGGCGCAGGCAGCTTACCCTATGCTGAAAGCCAATAAAGCCATTAATTTTATAGGGAATGTGGAAGGCAGGGATGTTTTTAACCATAAAGCTGATGTGATGGTTTGCGAAGGTTTTACAGGGAATGTGGTTTTGAAGATGGCTGAATCTATTTACGATATAGCACAGAGCCAGCATATTGATAATCCTTACCTGAACCGTTTTAATTTTGAAATATACGGCGGTACCCCGGTACTGGGTGTTGAAAAACCGGTGATCATTGGTCATGGTATCTCGCACGACACTGCATTTAGTAATATGATTGATGTAGCCGTAAGAATGCTGAATACAGATGTGCTGGGAAAAGTAAAAGAAGCTATAGGGAATATGTAACTTTAATAAAAGTAATGTACTTTACTTTATAACGGGTGCTGCGAAAACTTAAATAAACAACCAGAAATGAAAAAAGTGTTTTTAATTGCAGTGAGCCTGTTTACGTTGCAGGCTTTTGCCCAGGATAATTTTACTGTTTTCCCGCAGAAACCCCAGGCAGGGGAAGAAATCAGTTTTCAATATACACAGGGAGGAGAGCTGTCGGGGATCATGAAAATGCCCGAAGCTTATGCGTTGCAGTTCTCACCAAACGGGAATAAAATAATTGATATTCCGCTTAAACGCGAATATGGAAAACTGGTAGGCAAGATAAAAACAGATACGGCTGCTACGCTCCTGGCATTTGCTTTTACTATTGACGATAAATTTGATAAAAATAATGACGAAGGTTTTTGGGTGCCATTGTATGATGGTGAAAATCTGAGGAGAGGCAGCTATGCCAGTGTGGGCAGCTTTTATATGCAGTATGGCCCCAATTATTTTGGTATAAAGTCCGGCCCGGAAAAGGCTGTAACTTACTATGAAAAAGAATTTGAGGCTGATTCTTCAGCCAAAACGAGG
Organism: Niabella sp.; assembly: GCA_035326385.1. Classification (GTDB taxonomy): domain Bacteria; phylum Bacteroidota; class Bacteroidia; order Chitinophagales; family Chitinophagaceae; genus Niabella. The sequence continues at coordinate 1,749 of DAOLFI010000200.1, read as the reverse complement.
TACCTGGACAGGTATTTGTATACCAGGAGGGCTATTGATAAGGAAAAAGGGAACGCCGCTATACAAGCTGAAATTGAGCATCTGCTTAAAGCCGGGCTTAAAGCAAAAGAAGATTATACCAGACTGGCATCTTTATACAGTTTAGCCGGCCTCAGACAGCAGAATGCATTTATCAACAGGCTGCAAAAAGAAAAATTTTCAGGGGAAGATGATGTAAGCCCTATGGGGTTTTATGATAAATTTTATGGACCATCTTCCTACGAGCAAAAGCAAGAGGTTCTAAACGCAATGATAGCAGTTGCAGATACTGCTGCTAACAAGAGTGAGTATAAATCTTATATTAACTATTTTCAGCGCTTTTTGCTGAACACCTATTTCAATGACAAAAACTGGGATGCTTATAAAAGCCTCGCATCAACTATAACAGATAAAAGCTTTTTAGCTGCACAATACAACAGTACAGCCTGGCAAATGCAGGAAAAAGGAGACAGCTTACAGTATGCAGAAAGTCTTGCTTCTTTTGCAGTTAATTATGCCAAAACGCAATGGCAAAAACCTACCGAAGCCAAACCTGATATGATGACGGCCAAACAATGGGAGGAAAGCCGGAAAAGTAATTATGCCGCTTATGCAGATACTTATGCTATGATATTGTACCGGCTCGGCCAGGCGAAAAAAGGCCTGCCTTATGCAAAAGACGCTGCATTTACAATCGGTAAAGGTGGTAATACCGATTATAATAATACTTATGCGTTACTTGCTGAGAAGGTATTGTCCCCGGCAAAACTGGTGCCTGAGCTTGAAAAGTTCGTGAAAAACGGTAAGGCCTCCGATAAGATAAAAGAAATATTAAAGGGACAGTATGTAAAAAGGAAAAAGAGTGATGAGGGCTTTGAGCAATATATAGCAGCCCTGGAAAAAGAGGCGCATCTTAAAATGATAGCTGATCTTAAAACGCAGATACTGGATAAGCCGGCTCCACAGTTTACATTGACTGATCTCGATGGTAAAAAAGTAAGTCTTGCTGATTATAAAGGGAAAGTGGTCATAGTGGATTTCTGGGCTACCTGGTGCGGCCCCTGCATTGCTTCTTTCCCGGGCATGAAGAAGATGCAGGAAAAATATAAGGACAACTCCGATGTAAAGTTTTTATTCGTGGATACATGGCAAAGGGAAGAGAACAAAGAACAGAATGCAAAAGATTTTATTACTAAAAATAATTACGATATTTTTCATGTGCTGATGGACAACGAAGATAAAGTGGTAAAAGATTATGAAGTATCTGGGATACCTACCAAATTTATTATTGGTAAGGACGGCAGGATTAAATTTCAGGCAGTTGGTTTTGATGGCGAGGACCATCTGTATAAAGAGTTACCTGCAATGATTGAGCTGGCAAATTGATAGTTGATTTTTTATAAAATGATACGCTGATAGGTGGTACAAACAGGTTATTTATGATATTTAAGCTAAATGAAAATTGACAGATTTGTATTAGCTATTATTCTGGTTGTAGCAGTAGCATGGCTTTTCCCACAGTGGGGAAGTGAGAACAGTAAAGTGCCATTGGATGCCATGGGCAGTGTGGGTGTTTCGCTGATCTTCTTTTTTTATGGATTAAAACTAAGCCCTGATAAGATCAGGTCTGGTTTGAAAAACTGGAAGTTGCACCTGCTGGTACAATTATCAACTTTTATTTTATTTCCTTTAATTATTATTGCTTGTTATCCTCTTGCGGGAACAACACAT
>DAOLFI010000199.1:0-6316 GCA_035326385.1 Niabella sp. | reverse complement strand
GAGGAGGCGCTGGATTTTCTGGAAACCAGGAAAGCACTACTGGATGCAGTAGTTTTAAGTGGCGGGGAATGTACGCTCCATAAAAGTCTGCAGGCTTTTGCTGCGGCTATTAAACAAAAAGGCTACCTGGTAAAATTAGACACCAATGGCACTCATCCCGAATTGCTGGAAATATTGATCAGTCAGGGTTTGGCAGACTATGTAGCAGTTGACTTTAAGGCGCCTGCCAGCAAGTACAACCTGGTAACCGGTACCCCTCATTATGATAGCTTTGCAAAAACGTTGCAGTTATTGGTGAGCGCATGTCTGCCCTTTGAGGTACGAACTACTGTTCACTCTGCCCTTTTACAACAAGGCGATATAGAGCAGATGTGCCAGGTGCTCAAAGAGCAGAACTATACAGGCAATTATTATTTACAGTATGCTTTAAATAATGTAGCCGTGTTAGAAGAGCTGCCGGATTCGGTGGGCAGGGTGCAGATGGATGCCAGCCGGTGTATCAATGGGGTGCCGATCGTGGAAAGATAGGATAGCAGAGAGCGGCAGTTTATCGACCTGTATTTATTCCAGCCTTTTGTAACGGAATAAACTCAGATAGAGGAACTAACCTGTATAATGAGTTTTTAAAGACTTGAACAATCGCTTTATAAATATTGGAAAACCTATTTTATACCGCTTAAAGGAACAAATAATCTTATTATGGTTCCGTTATCAGTGTGGATGATAAGCTTACCCCCAAGCATTTGGGCCCGCTTTTGCATGGATTTTATGCCCATCCCTGACTCACGGGAATGACTGCTGCCGGTACCTACTCTGCCATTGTCACCAATTTCTAAAACAATTTCATCATTTTTCTTAAATAGAAATAAAAATACCTCATCGGCTTTTGATGCATGTTTAATGATGTTAGTAATTGCTTCCTGAACAACACGCAAAATTTCAATTCTGGCATTCAGGCTCAAATCTGCTACTGCCGCATCTTCAATGTCAATTTCCTTCTTGTATAGTTTATCTGATAAAGCTGATCCCAGTATTTTTCTGACACTTTGCTCGAAAAAAGCAATATGATTTTTTGAAGCTTCATTATACAGAGAATGGCTTTTTGCCCTTGTTTTTTCATAGCTGTTTTTTAGCATTGCAGACACTTTGCTGATCTCGCTTTGAAAATCTGAATTATTTTCCAAAGCTGGTAAAGAATGAATACGCTGTAATGCAGCTGCAAGCTCAGCAGACAGATCATCATGTAAATGCTGTCCCAGCCGTTTTTCAGCTTCCTTCTCTATGAATTCCTTTTCTTCGGCAATTTGAATTTCTACCATTTTATTGAGCTGTGCAATCTTCTTTTCTGACCTGATCTTTTCTTTTCGCAAACGGCGCAGTATAAACACAATAATAAATAAAGTTGCTAAAATAACAGAAAGCATGAGAAGAGTTCTGCGTTGTTTCTCTTTTTCTGATGCTGCTAATCCGGCTTTATTAAATTCAGCTTCTGCATGTGCATATAAAAGATCATCAATTTCGTTAAGCAGCTTTCCCATTTCCTTTTCCTTTTCATTTAGCGCCGTATCCAGCATATAATATGCCCGTGGAAAGTTATTTTGATTGACTGCATATTTTGCTTTATAACCAAAATGAACAGCAGGTTGATTACCAAAAAGCTGTGGTGTTTTTTCCAGTTGCCGGATATATAAAGCTGTATTCTTATTGTCTTTTATGGCGAGATAATATTTTAACCACCATTCTGTCAGGTTCATTTCGAAAAAGCGGGAAATATCGCCCCAGGCGGCTTTACTGGTATCTATTAATTTTTGTTGTTCATTCAAAAATTCTTTTGCCTTATCAAAATGCCTGTTTGCAATGGCGAGCTCGATGTTAATAAAAATCAGCATAGAGTTGGCCGCTGCTTTGGGCGGAGCTTTTATGCCTGGGTTAGCTGCTATAGCTTTGCATAGCTGCCGCGCCATATTCCCGGTATTATAGGCATTGGCTGTGTCTTTGTCCGAAAGATAGGAAAAAACGATAGATACAAATGTCTGCATGGCAATCATTCCTTCATCTATATTGAAGTCGGAGCGGTTAGCAAGATTAATGAGTTTTTTTAGATATTCTTTGTTTTCTCCGAAAGCTGCAATGGCTTTTTTAACATTTTGGTTTTGATTATAGAAGGCGCACCTGATATATAATTCAGACAGGTCACTTTTATTTTGTTTGTGCAGTTCCGCAGCATATTTTTCTGCAAAAAATATGGCTTCCCCTCCTTTTCCCTGAATATCGGCATTATTCATAAGATACCTGAAATATACAGGACGATAATATTGATATTCTTTTTTAGACCAGGCAATTGTTTTAAACAGCGCCAGGTAGTTCTGTAGCTGGCCTGCCGAAAAATTGATTCCATTTGAATGATAATTTAATGTGAGCGAGTCAATACTGCGAAGGTACCGGCCTCCGGATAAACGGTCATTGTAATAGGCCTGTTTAAGCGAGTCATAAATTTTTGCTGTATCTCGCGGATTGGGCTGCGCAAAAAGAGTTTGATACAATGAGATGCAAATGATAAAGAGAAAAACGGTATTATATTTTCGTTTCATATTGTAAAGGAAAATCAGTAAATAAGGTCAAGGTTCCGGGCTATGGCAAGTAATTCTGTAATGCTATTACAGTCCATCTTTCTGAAAATTTTTTTTCTGTGCGCGGTAATGGTATGCTGACTTAAGGAAAGCAAAGCGGCTACTTCTGCAGCAGATTTTCCTGTGGCAAAGAGTTTGATGATCTCTATTTCTCTTGAAGTAAGTGCAAGGGCCTTTTCTGCAGGCATATCGTTGAGCAGGGACTGAATTACCGGGCAAAGGTAAATTTGCTCTTTATCTGTTTGCTGCAGGCATTTTATTACTTCTTCTATGGAGGATGATTTACTAATAATAGCGTTGGGCCTGTATCTGATTAAATCTCTTATCAGGACAGGGTTTGTAATGGTGCTTATAATAATGACTTTGCATTTAAAGCGTATACGCTTTATATCCCTGAACAGATTAAGTGCAGTATTATCCTTAATGTAATAGTCAAGAAATAAAACAATATTTTCTGGTGTTTTTTCTTTAAATAAGAATGCTGCTACGTCCTTCTCTTCGTAAAAAACAGATACATGTTTGAACAGACCTGTAGTTTCTAACATGCTGCCAAAAGCATCGGCAAATAATTTATGATCATCAAAAACGATGCTCAGGTTTTCAATATTCCGCAAGACTAAACTCATAATAATGAATGAAAATATAGATAATCAGTTATACTTTTCTGTTCAAACCAAAAATTACACCAGAGCTATTATTCATAGACGGGTTTGAAACGCTTTTTTTATAATAGTATAACCTGATTGGGTTATTATAATTACTTCATGTACCCTTTAAAGGGTATTTATGAATCGGTACTATTCATTAAGATGATATAAATAATAGCTTCGTCTTACTTAACAGTATAGGAATCCTTTTACGCCCTTAAGGGAGCTTTTATGTATGCGTTAACCTTTAACTAGTGAAGTAAAAATCATATTCCTCCATTTTTTGGAAATGGAATAACTATTAGCCTAAATCAATATGTTCTCTATTACAAAACACAGTTTGATGAATACTTTAATTAAATCTGTCGGATGCCTTCTGCTCAGTGTTACTTCTTATGTATGTTCAGCTCAGAAAAAGCCGGTCAACTTTCTCTTAGGACAGTATGACGCCCAGACTCCCGGTACCTCTTACCTGATTAGTGGGTTTGGATCAAATTATAGCACCAGTTCTAATTATAACTTGTCTTTTGGTGCAAGGAACGCAAGCACAAGAGGATTTAACAGGGTAGTAAAGCTTTTTGAAATTGACGAAGAATCCTATAGTGTTACAAAAGCTGTTCCGGGGCAGAAACCTTTTGGAAAAGTGATCGTAAAAAGAAGCACTCCCACAGTGAAAACCACGGCACTATTTGAAATGGCAAATACGCCGTCTGGGAACCCTGTACCAAATAACGCTAATGTTTACCTGACTCCAGATTATATTGGCACCATGGAAGATTTGATCAACAGCTATGTTATTAACCGTGGTACAGATAATGTGTTCATTAATTCAGGTACAACCAGTAACAATATTGAAAGGGTTGATATGATAATGGAAGAAACTGTACCTGTAAACAGTGTAAACCGAACTACATCGGGATTTTTATTAATGGAGCGGGGAGGAAATGATGTATTTAAAGTGGCTGCCATTACCGGGCTATCCGGTGATAATGTAACGACGTTGACAACCCCTGTTTTGGTAGAGAAAAGTAAATGGGGCGCAACAGGCGTTTCCTTTACTTCACTGGTTATGCAGCGTGTTGTTGGTACGGACAATAATTTAAAGCCCAGTCAGAATATTGCAAGTCAGTCAATCAGCGGTGTTTTTATTTCTTTGTCAGATCTGGGCTTGCCTGCCAACTCCACACTTTATGGAATAAGTATTTTTGCCGGAGACGTGAATCTAACAGGGAATCCCTTAGTTAATATCAGTAATTATCCAACCAATACAGCGGAAACTAACGATTATGGATTAGATTTCATGGCAGGTGGCGGGTTTTTTACGAAAGCATTGCTGATTAAGGGAACAGTTTGGAAGGATGAAAACCAGAATGCAATAACCGATCCTTCTGAAACCCCGGTGCCTACAGGTTCATGGGCCAATCTTGTGGATCCACAAGACAATGTGGTAAGTTCTGTAAAAGTAACTGAAAACGGAGATTACACTCTTTTTATAGCGGATAATAACATCTCGGCCGGTAACTATAAAGTTGTGCTCACCAATAGCGAGCATTTTGAAGGCGAAAAGCTTACCCAGGCTGAAACGCCTGATGGTTATGGCTATACCGGCGTAAATGTTGGCGGAACGGCTAACACTTCAAACAAAACGGGCATTATCAATATAGGTGAAATACAGGACAATGATATAGAGCATATTGATTTTGGTATTCTTGATGAGGATCTGCTTCCTGTTACCTTTGGTAATATCAATGCTTACGTAAAAGGTAATGAGCTTTTTGTTTATTGGAGCACTTTGACAGAAACAGGTAATGCAAAGTTTGAAATTGAAGCTTCACACGACGGTAAGAATTTTACCAAAATAGGCGAGGTGATAACCAGCGCAGATAATGGAGATTCATCTACTGCTATTGAATATAGTTTTCAGAAAAGCATTGCCCCTGGTCTATTATTCATTCCCGCTTGCGCTTTGATAGGATTACTTTTAATCTTTTTCAACCGTAGAAATAAATTATGGGTCATGTCCTTGACTTTTGTAATGATATCTTCATGTTTGTTTTACTCCTGCACAAAAGGGGATCCCACATCAATAGCGGATATCGATAAACTCTATATACGTATCAAGCAGATTGATAGGGACCATCAATATGAATACAGTAAAGTGGTACAGGTGATAAAAGATTAGCAAAAGAGGCTGCTCAAAAAAGCAGCCTCTTTTGTTTCAAGGGCTCCAATGTTATCTTATATTCTATAAAATATCTTCAGGGTTATAAACGGGACATGCGCCTTTTTGAGAGGCTACAAAAGCGCCTATTCTGCAGGCAAATGCCAATGCTGTTTCAGGCGACTGGCCAGCCATGTGTTTTGATAAAAAACCTGCCAGGAATGAATCTCCGCTGCCAATGGTATCGGCAACTTCAACCTTATACCCTGCATGATGATAAAATCTTTTTTCAAATAAGAGTGCTGCTCCTGCCTCCCCTTTTGTAATAATGATGGTAGGAATGGAAAATTTTTCACTAAGCAGCAGCACCTGTTTTTCAAAATCAGCTTCATTGCTGTACCAGCCGGTGATTAAAGCCAGCTCGTGATTGTTCAGTTTTAAAATATCGGCTTTATTAAACAGGTTTTCTACGGTAGATTGATTGTAATGCGGGGGGCGCAGGTTAATATCTATAATTTTTGTTTTAGCAGCTTCTAAAAGCCTGAACAAAGTCTTCCTGGAGTGCTCGTTTCTTGCCACAAGGCTGCCACAAATAAAATAGTCAGCCTCTTTTACTTTTTGCAGAAGTGCTTCATCCTGATCTATAAAATCCCATGCTACCGGCTGTACGATATCGTACTCCATTTCATTGCCTTTTTGTGTGGCAATAACGGTACCGGTTGGCTGATCGTTATCCACCTGTACCAGCGAGGTGTCGATATCGTTTTGCTGCAAGAAATCAATCAAAGCCTTTCCGTTTTCATCGTTGCCGGTTTTGGAAATGAGGGCAGCCTCTTGTCCCAGCCGGTTTAAATGATAGCAAACGTTCATGGGGGCGC
>DAOLFI010000198.1:0-6355 GCA_035326385.1 Niabella sp. | reverse complement strand
CCTTGATCTTAATAATGGCGTCATGTTTTTTGCGAATGATAATTTGCTGAATTGCTTTTCAATTGATGATGGTAAACCCTGAATTAAAAGATTCTTTTCGTCTGCGTACTGTAGTTTTTCAAAAACTGATTGAATCATACAACTTGTGGGATTTATTAAAAAATACCAGATATGTTACTGCCTGGTTAATATTTACAAGCCTCGAAAAGGTTTTGCAAAGGTAACCCAAAAAGCTATACGGTTTTTTATATTTAACAAAAAAAGCGCTGATATATAGATATCAACGCTTTTTAAATTATTTATATATTATATATATTTATTTTCCAATAGGTTGGTAATATTTTAATGCTTCCGGAAGGTATTTTTGAAGCTGCTCAATTCTTCTTTCAGGCCCGGGGTGGGTACTTAAAAACTCCGGCGTTCCGCCGCTTCCGGCCTGCGCCTGCATTCTTTGCCATAAACCTATGGCTTCCTGCGGGTTATATCCTGCCATGGCTGCCCATATCATACCATAACGATCAGCTTCCAGTTCCTGTTTCCTGCCAAAAGCCAGGATACCCATCTGGGAACCTACACCTACTGCTGATCCAAAAATATTACGCATGGCAGGTGAGCTTTTATTAGCCATAAAGGCATCTAATATGCTTCCTCCATATTGAGCTGCAATAGTCTGGCTCATTCTCTCATTAGTATGGCCAAATAAAGCGTGAGAAACTTCATGTCCCATAACATTTGCCAGGGCCGCTTCATTTTGGGTAATGGGTAATAGCCCCGTATAAACTACAATTTTACCCCCGGGCATGCACCATGCATTTGCTTCATTGCTTTGTACCAGCTTCGTCTCCCATTGGTAGCCTTCCAGATCCTGGCTCATATTATTCTGTTTGAAAAAACGGGTAACAGCAGACACGATTCTTTGCCCTACACGGTTAACCATTTCTGCATCCTTATTATTGGAATTTGCGGCTACTACTTTATTACCGGATAAAAAAGACTGGTATTCTGTCACCGCCATTTGCTGTAACTGGGATTCGGGCAATAACTTGAACTGACTCCTGCCCGTTACAGCATTGGTGGAGCAGGATACTGCAATTATTGCTACAGCAACAAGGCTTACTAATTTTTTAATCATAATGTTTTGGCTTTTGATTTTAAATTTATTGGTATAATCGCAATCATTATACCAAACTTACATGAAACCTGCCTGACTGCAAGCAGGTTTTTTTACTCATTAATACCCGCAAAGGATGGATGAAAGATGTTCTTAGGAAGTTGCTTCCGGCTAAAAATAATAATAGATTTCCGGGAACTATGGAACAATCATTGAAAATGTATCGTTTATCCGAAAGACAGAACTATTGTTCCTGGTTTTTTTGTTTTCTCCGGTCCCGTTTTTTAAAAATAGGAACCTTGCTTTCACCGCCCCGTATAATGCGGCCAATATTTTTTTGATGGGTGAGAATTACCAAAAGGGCCACTGCAACGGCAAATACACGGTAGAAGTGATTGTCAACGTTAAAAATAACCAGTATAAATACAGGGAAAGCAATACTTGCCAGTATAGAGCTCAGGGAAACAAACCGCGTTAAATACAGCACCAGTAAAAATACTCCCGAGCAGGCCAATGATGTCCATGGAGAAATGCCAATTACAATGCCAAACAAAGTGGCTACGCCTTTACCGCCCTTAAAATCGGCCCAAACCGGGAAAATATGGCCTATCACGGCAGCAATGCCAAGTATCAGCTGCATGTTAAGAAATGCAATTTCAGAATCAAATTCGGGCAGTAAACCTGCCAGCTTAACGGCAGCAAAACCCTTCAGCACATCGCAGATCATTACGAATGAACCCCAGCGGGGACCTAAAATCCTGAAAGTATTGGTGGCGCCGGCATTTCCACTGCCATAATCACGGATATCAATGCCAAAAAAGCCCCTGCTTACCCACACTGATGTAGGAATACTTCCAATACAATAAGCACATAAAACTAATAATATTTCCTGCATTATTTCTTGTTATATGGAGCAATTTAGAAATTCAAATATAAGGGATTAATTTTAAGAGTGATTTATAAAATATTAATATACTATAGTTTTAAAAAGTAAGGCAAACCCATTTATTTTCGTAGTTTTTTCGTATTGCCATCAAAAAGAACGGATTAAAAAAAGTATCAAAGGGTGCTTAAAAACAGAGTAGACTATTTTTGTAGCCTCAGCTCATGCAAAGAACAATACTCCTGGCCACATTTTTTGCCTTTTACCTTACCTTATCCGGTCAGTCTAAAGAGATATTGCCCTATATCCAGGCATGGAAAAAAACCGGTACTGGCCAAAGTTATGCGGCACAGGTTTTTTTTGATTCGCTGCGCGTTAACAAACAGGATCCTCAAAAAATAAAGCAATATGAGAACGATATTAATGAGCTTCGCAGATACCTGAAGCAGTATCCCGACAGGCGGCTGGAGGTACGGCTGATGATGTTTGAAATAATAGCCGGCAACGAATTTGGACGGAAGCAGGACAGAGGCCATATTATTGATGAGGCAATAAAAAAGGCATATCCGCTGGATGATAATCAATTAAATGCAGAGCTGTATAGCCTGAAAGCCGATAATGCATCAGGTTTAACCAACGCTACAGAGATATACCTTTTGTTTAACCTTAAAGCTATTGATATACAAAGAAAAACAGGGTTCAAATATTTTCCTTTTCTTCAAAACCGTTTTTTTGGTGTCAGCTACCAGTTGTATAAACAATGGGATTATGAACAGGCGATATATTACGCTAAAGAAGGTTTAAGAGTATGGCATCTTGATTCGATTCACCGCGACCCGATGGTGTATATTTTTTTATGCGATATAGCCGGGGCCTGCTATAAAAAACTGGGGAAATATGATAGCAGCCGGGTGTACTATTCAGAATTACTCCGCAGGTTTGCCCTGGAAAAAGACGGACGGGCAAAAAAACTTTGGTCAGGTATTGGAAACGGAAATCTCGGCATCGCTTATACTCATGAAGGAGATTATGCCAAAGCATATCCTTTACTTACAGAGTATCTGAACGGTAGTTCAGAACTGCATGATTCGTTAAATATAGCCATTGCCCAAACGGCGTTTGCATGGTTTTATTATAAACAAAAAAAATACAGCCCGGCACTGTCTTCGGCCAATGCTGCTTTTCAAATAGCAAAACTTCAAAATAATTATAATGAAATAATTGATGCCTCTGGCGTATTAGCTGCTATTTACAGGGCAAAAAAAGAAGTGGACAGCGCATTTTACTATTATGAACAGGAGCAGCAGTATAAAGACCTGGTGAGAGCTGGTGTGAGGAAAAGCGAACTCTCTGTAATGCAGGCGAGGATTGCGTTTGACGAATTACAATATTCTTTTAAACTGGCGCGCACTTCGGCCATCAAAGAAAAAAAACTGCGCAATACCATTCTTATATGCGTGGTGTTGTTTACCGTCATCGCCCTCTTATTATATAGCAGGAGGGCAGCCCGGAAAAAATACGAGCTGAAAGAAATACAGCTGAAACGTGAACAGGCCGAGCATGAAGCAAGAGAAGCGAGGGAAAAAGTAGCCATTTTTGCCAATAACCTGGTAGAAAAAAATAACCTCATCAGCTCCCTTAAAAAGCAGTTGGTACAAAATGAAATATCAGGATCAGCTACATTGGAACATTTGTTGGCAGAACCATTGCTTACAGATGAGGGCTGGGAGAAGTTCAGGAGCGAGTTTTCAAAAGCATACCCCTTTTTCTTCGCGAACCTGCAAAAAGAAGCGACAGACTTCACACCGGCCATGGAACGCTTATCGGCGCTTATATTTCTCGGCCTCAGCAATTCGCAGATAGGGAATACGCTCGGAATTGGAAAAGACAGTGTAGCCCGCAGTAAAAGAAGGCTGAAGGCATTGCTCCGCCTCGGTGTACATCAGTCTGTTGAAGAATATATTACCGGTATCGCAGGCTGATAGAGTGCTGCCCTTGTTGAATTCGTCCATTTCTGTGATTAAATGCTCCCTTTCACTTGTTTTCAAACTTGTCCGCTATTTGTCCGCCTCAGCATTTGGGAAAGCAATGGAGCTAACTGCATATTTACATTATGATGCACTTATCACCAAAGACGAAAATCGTTTTGCTGATCATACTCTCAGGTATAGCCCTGGCAATTGCCGTATGGTTCTTTTTTGAAGGACGAATAGAAGAATTGTGAAGTAAAATCCTATACTATGTTATCACCAATATCTAAGTTAACTACCTGAAAGCTGTTCGAGGCGTCCTCGCCTCGAACTTTTATGTTATCGCCTCCAGGCGATAGGCAAAAGCTAGCAAAAGGGAGATTTGTCTTGCACTCACCATATTAAATATTTTCATTCAAAATATTGATTATTAATTATTTGTGATTTTGTCCGCCTTTTGTCCGCCTTATTTCTTGGGTGGTTTAACCTTATAAGTAAATTTTGATAGTACAAGCTGATATCTGCTTAAGCCCTCTAAAACTACAAACAATGAAACAACTATTATTTTTAACTGCAATTTTGTTTTTTACCAGCTTTATTGCCAGTGGCCAAACCATACGTTATGTAAAGCATGAAGGTACGGGTACCGGAACAGGCTCCTGGGCCAATGCCTCCGGCGATCTGCAGGCTATGATTAACGCATCAGCCGATAATGATGAAATTTGGGTAGCCGGGGGTACTTATACATCATCAGGCACTTCCACATCCGGAGGGTTTAAGATGGGTTATCCGATAAAATTGTACGGAGGTTTCGCCGGTACCGAGTTTGCAGTTGCTGAAAGAGATGTGGACGCTAATGAAACCATTTTGAGTGGTAACAACACCAATTATCACACCGTAGTTATTGCTGATGCTTTTGATGCCTACAACCCCGAAATATTGATTGACGGCTTTACCATAGCCGATGGTAAAGCCAATGGAACAGGCAGCGCTAATGGTATTAATCGTGATGGTGGCGGTGGATTATTTGTGTACACTTTTGGTGTTACTACCGTACAGAACTGTACATTTCGGAACAACAGCGCCGGGTTTCGTGGCGGGGCTGTTTACATAAGCGGAACTACTAATATCTATCATTCAAAATTTATTCAAAATACCGTTACAGGTAATAACAGTACGGGCGGAGCCGTATTCAATAATAATGCTGCTTTAAATATTGTGAATGCCCTTTTTATAGGAAATACCGCTTATAGTTCGGGAGGCGCGGTTGGTATTTCGCAAAACGCAGGAACTACCAATATCATTAACGCTACATTTCATGATAATAAGATACAAGTACCACCAACCAATGAAGCTATATTCATAGCACGGTCCAACGTTGCCACTATTGCCAATAGCATTATATGGGAAGACGGAACCTGGAACCCTATTGGGAAAGCGGGCGGCATTACTTATGACATAAAAAACTCCATTATCAGGCTTTCTGCGCCACCTGCAAACGCCGGTATCATTAATCAGGATCCTTTATTTGTAAATGCAGCAGCGGGCAATTTTACCTTACAACCCACCAGCCTCGCCATTAATGCCGGTGATAATAATTCTTATAATACGGCTGCGTATGGCGGTGGCGACCTTGCCCGTTACCACCGTATAGCCGGTACTACTATTGATATAGGTGCTTACGAATCGGGCAGTACGCCGCTTCCTGTAACCTTTGGCAGCATCAGCGCAATCGTAAAAGCAGGGAAGCTGCTGGTAAGCTGGCAAACCGAAACGGAAACCAGCAACAGTCATTTTGAAATAGAAGGCTCCGCCGATGGCGTTCATTTTACCAAAATAGCCACCATTGTCAGCAAGGCAGAAAATGGCAACAGTGATACTTTATTGGAGTACAACTGGGAGGCAGGTGCAGAAGCATTGGCAGGTATTTCATGGCTGATTGTATTGATAGGAATGGGGTTACTACGGATGGCTGCAAAATACAGGAGGCCTCTGTTGATGCTTGCGCTGATACTGGTAAGCTCCTGTATTTATATCTCCTGTACCAAACAAACAGATATGACGGTTGCCGGAAAAGAAAGATATTTTATTCGCATCAAACAGGTGGATATAGATGGCGGCTTTAAGTATAGCAAGGCGGTGGAAGTGGTTTTTTAGGTTGAAGGTTTGAAGTTTGAAGATAGCTGAAGGTGGTTGAGCGGTTGTTTTAAAATTGTTGAAGATGGCTTAGTAGCTATTTGAACTTCGAACATTGAACTTCAAATAATCAATAATCAATTTTCAGAGACTGACCAAAAAGGTTCCCTGATTGTCATATTGTTTCGATAGCTATCGGAGACGAAATATAGACAATCAAGCAGTTAGCCTTCGACAAGCTCAGGCTGACAATAC
>DAOLFI010000197.1:0-6368 GCA_035326385.1 Niabella sp. | reverse complement strand
AAATTCTGAAAGATGCGAGCGCTTCCGCCATTTATGGATCGAGGGCCGCAAATGGTGTTATATTGATTACCTCAAGGAAAGGTGTTTCAGAAAAGCCTACTATTAATGTCAATACTTTTACCAGCGCTTCTTCTCCCGGGTACAAGATCAAATTGCTGAGCCCCGAACGGTATGTTCAGAAAATATTAGATGCAAGGAGGGAACTGGGACAGGAAGCAGATCCAGAAAAGGTTGCCAGCTATATGGCTCCCAATGAGGTCGAGAACTACCTGGCAGGTAGAACAGTAGATCCCTACGATGTAGCTACCCAAAAGGACGCAGGCATCCGGTCAATTGATATCAATATGGCCGGCAAAACCCAAAGAACCAACTATTTTATATCTGCTTCATTTGCCGATGAAAAGGGAATTATCTTAAATGATCGCCAGAAGCGCACTACTTTCCGGATCAATCTTGAAAATAAAATTACCAATTGGCTTACTGCTGGTACCAATGCCATGTATGGAAGGAGGGATTTCTCAGGCATATTGCCTAACCTGGACTTTTTTTACCAGTTAAGCCCCTATGCTACCATTTATAAAGAGGACGGTTCTCCACGGCAGTTTGTTGTAGACGGAGAAAACGTAGCCGGTAATCCCATGTATAATCCTTATTTCAGGTCTAACCAACAGGTGCAGAATAATTTGTTTGCTAATTTCTATGGTGTACTGCAGGCACCTTTTCTAAAAGGGCTGTCGTATCGCATCAATGCCAGTCCCAATGTGAGGTGGATTAATGCCTACAACGCCGTTCGGCAGGATACCAGCCTGGCTAATAATACTAAATCGGCCAGCAAGTCGCTGACTAATTATTATGATTGGATGATTGAGAATATTTTAAATTATAATAAACAGATCAATGCAGCTAATCACATAGATGTAACATTGCTTTATTCCAGGAACTCCCAGTTCTCAGAAGCTACAGGTGCTAATGCTTCATTAATGTCTACAGATGTTTTAGGCTGGAATAACCTGGGTTTGGGTGAAACGCAAACAGTATCCTCTTCGGCAGCCAGGATTCAGGGGGTATCATATATGGGACGGTTAAATTACCGGTTACTGGGGCGCTATTTAGCTACATTTACGATCCGCAGGGATGGCAGCTCCGTATTTTCAGAAAATCATAAGTATGCTACATTGCCTTCCGCAGCGCTAAGCTGGATCGTTTCGGAGGAGCGCTTTATAAAGAACAGCCCGTTTGTTAACCTGTTAAAATTAAGAGCTTCCTATGGCGCGGTAGGTAACCAGGCTATAAGTGCTTATCAGTCCCTGAGCAGGATAGGAACACAGCGGTATGTTTTTGGTGATGGCGGTACCACCAGCCTCGCGTACTATCCAAGCAATATGTCGAATAGCAATTTGAAATGGGAAACTACCTACAGCACGAATATCGGCCTTGATTTCGAAGTACTGAATGGCAGGGTTGGAGGTACTGTTGAGTATTATTATATGAAAACTAAAGACCTGCTGGTAACAAGAGATCTGCCCAGGATGACCGGCTTTACCAGTGTGTGGACCAACCTGGGCCAGGTAGATAACAGCGGGATAGAAATAACGCTGAATACAACCAATATACGCTCTAAAAATTTTGAATGGCGGTCGTCCTTTACATTTTCAAGCAATAAGAACAGGATTGTGCATCTTTATGGCTCAGATACAAACGGAGATGGGAAGGAGGATGACGATATAGGGAATAAGTGGTTCATTGGTCAGCCCATTTACGCCTACTTTGATTATGTTTTTGACGGCATATACCAGGAAGGAGATACGGATATTCCGGCAGGATATAAGCCAGGCTATGTGAGGATTAAGGATGTGAATGGAGACGGCTCTATTACCGCTGATGACAGAACCATCATCGGGCAGGGTCAGCAGCCAAAAGTACGATGGGGCTTATTGAATGAATTTGCTTATAAAGGGCTTACGCTATCGGTATTTTTAAATGCTATGCAGGGCTGGATCTCCGATTTTGGATTAATAGGAAGGGGGCCGGTAGAGCGTTCACTGAATTTTATAGATTATGGCTGGTGGACACCTGAAAATAAATCGCAGACACGCCCTTCTCTTTTTCATGAAAACAAGTATGGCCACAACTACTACCTGAGCAGGGATTTTGTACGAATACAGGATGTAGCCCTTGCCTATAATTTTCCTAAGGCCATTTTAGACCGGTTCAAAATATCAAACATGAAGCTGATCGTAGCCGGTAAAAACCTGCACACTTTTACTAAATGGATAGGGGCCGATCCTGAAAGCGGAGAAACTGCGAGAACCAGCTTATATCCCATGCCGCGAACCATATCTGTTGGCCTTAATCTTGGATTTTAAAAATAAACGAGTTAAACTGATTAATATGAAAAGTTATATTATTATCTGTATAGGATGCTTATTACTCTTCTCGTGTAATAAAGATGCTTTTTTGAAAGAAAAGCCGTTGTCCAACCTGAGCCCTGAAAATGTTTTAACGGACTTTACCGGATACGAAAATTTAATTACCTCTTTGCATTATTACACTAGGGATGAGCTGACCGGAGATGATGTGTATCGTTATTTTGATATGTTTACCGGAACGGACCTCTGCACTACGGGCCAACTGGCAGTAACCCAATTTGTAAATTACGAAACCTACCTGACTCCTGCTACTGCGGCAGCTTCCAGGACCTATAACTGGTGTTATACTTCTATATTACCCTATGCAAATTTGATTATTGAGGAGGCATCCAAACCCGAAAATGCATCGGCTTTTGCATCGGAGGCACAAAAAAATGCAGTAATAGCGGAAGCAAAGTTCTTCAGGGCTTATGGTCATAATATACTGGCCAATCTTTATGGTGATATTTGCATCATGGACAGGTTTTATAAAGAGCCTAAAACAGATTTTGTAAGGTCTCCGCGTAAAGATGCTTATAAGCTGATTGCAGAAGACCTGGAATTTGCCTCAAAATGGCTGCCGGTAACAGTTGCTAAAAATAAA
Source organism: Niabella sp. (assembly GCA_035326385.1). Classification (GTDB taxonomy): domain Bacteria; phylum Bacteroidota; class Bacteroidia; order Chitinophagales; family Chitinophagaceae; genus Niabella. The sequence continues at coordinate 3,356 of DAOLFI010000197.1, read as the reverse complement.
GAGGGACGCATAGTAAAAGGCGCTGCTGATCATTTGCTGGCTGAGGCTTACATAAGCCTTGGTGAATATGATAAGGCTATTGAAGCGGCCAACAGGGTAATTAACTCGGGTACTTATCGTCTTATGACAGAGAGATTTGGCGTAGATAAAGGTAAACCGGGGGATGTATTTTCAGACCTGTTTATCCAGGGAAACCAAAACAGGAGCACCGGTAATATGGAATCTATCTGGGTTTGGCAGTTTGAAGAGTTTACTCCCGGTGGAGGAGGAAGTTTGAATGGCAATCACCAGCCCAGGGGATGGATGCCTTTTATGGTGCAGTTTACTGACCCGGCTGGAAAATTAGGTTTTTCATTAAATAAAGATACCCTGCTGCGTGGAGTAGCTGTAATGCGTCCTAATCCTTATTTCCTGTATGATCTGTGGTTAAGTGATTGGGATAACGATATCAGGAACTCGAAGTACAATCTAAAAAGAGAGTTCTGGTACAATAATTCGGCTTCAACCTATTTTGGCAGAAAAGTTGAGCCCAGGACAACGCCATTAGACACTATGCAGCGGCTTTATCCTTATGTAAGGAAAGTGGAAGGCAAAGCATGGCAAAGCGATGTTAATAACGGAAGAAGTGGAAAGGACATGATCATATACCGCCTGGCTGAAACTTATTTACTGCGGGCAGAAGCTTATCTGAGAAAGGGGGATAAAGCAAATGCCGCTGCAAGCATTAATGTAGTGCGGGAGCGGGCTAATGCTAAGCCAGTGCTGCCGGCGGATGTTACTTTAGACTATATCCTGGATGAGCGGGGGCGCGAGTTAATGGCAGAAGAGCCCAGGAAACGTACCTTGTGCAGGATGGGCATGTTAGCAGAAAGAGTGAAGAAATATAATATGAAACCTGAAACCAGGAACAGTGTTGCTGAAAAACATAATTTATACCCTATTCCCCAGGGAGCTATAGATGCCAATTTCTCTGTTAAGCTGGAGCAAAATCCGGGCTATTAAAATCAAATATTTATGAAATTTACAACAGTCATTATTTTATTTTTCTTTACTTCTTTAGCGCAAGCCCAGCAAAAAGCAGTGCTGAAGCAGGAATTTACATTTGATAAAGCTCCATTTAAGGAATGCCACGCTTCAACGGTAGAGTACACGCCTGCAGGCCTGGTGGTGGCTTATTTTGGAGGAACTAAAGAGCAGAACCCTGATGTGGAAATTTGGGTGCAAAGAAGGGTCAATAACCGCTGGACAGCACCGGTATCTGTGGCTAATGGGATACAGCATTCCAAAAAACGATACCCCTGCTGGAACCCGGTTTTATACCAGGTTCCGGGCGGTGCATTATTACTCTTTTATAAAGTGGGGCCAAGCCCGCAAACATGGTGGGGCGAGCTGATTACCTCAAAGGATAATGGTAAAACCTGGTCTGCGCCGCAGCGGCTTCCGGAAGATATCCTGGGCCCTATAAAAAATAAGCCTGTTTTATTAAAGGATGGTACGTTGTTATGCCCATCAAGCACCGAAGTAACTTCCGGCAATGGGTGGCGTATGCATTTTGAGATGACCAAGGATTGGGGCAAAACATGGAGCATAACAGAAAAAATTGATCCGGCATCGGCTGTTAATGCCATTCAGCCAAGTGTGCTGTTTTACAAAGGAGGCCGGCTGCAATTGCTGGCCAGGAGTAAAGATGACGGTGTAGTAAGCAGCTGGTCCGATGATAACGGAGTATCATGGTCAAAATTAGAAAAGGAGGTTTTACCCAACCCTAATTCCGGAACGGATGCTGTTACGCTACGCAACGGAACACAACTGCTGATCTATAATCATGTAGGAAAAACAGGAAATCAGTGGGGTGGCAAGCGCTCACCATTGAATCTTGCCATAAGCAAAGATGGCATAAGCTGGAAAAACGTGGTTACCCTTGAAAGTGAGAACGGGGAGTTTTCTTATCCTGCAATTATCCAGGGCAAAGATGGCCTGGTATATATCTCTTATACCTGGAACAGGCAGAAAATAAAATTTGTAATTGTTGATCCTGCTAAATTGGAAAAAATATGAATGGGAAAAGAATCGCAAAGTATTACCTGGTTTTGCTTTTCTTTATGGGAGGCCTTTTCTTGAAAGGCAATACCCAGGGACCTGTTAAAGTAATATTGGATACAGACATGGGCCCCGATTATGATGATGTTGGGGCAATAGCAGTTTTACATTCACTGGCAGATAAAGGCGAAGCGGAAATACTTGCTACAATGTCATGTAATCACCATTATCTGACCGGTCCTACTATCGAATTGCTGAATACTTATTTTAAGCGGCCCCGTATTCCTGTTGGAGTCCCCAGGTTGCTTGCAGTAAGTATGGGAGCTCCGCAAAAATGGCCTCAGCTATTAATGAAGCGCTATCCGCATCGCTACAATTCCAACGACGAATTGCCAGACGCCATCCAATTGTACAGGGAGCTTCTTGCTAAAGCTGATGATTCAAGTATTACCATCATAGCAATTGGCTTTTTAACCAATTTGTCAGATTTATTGAGGTCCCCGGCAGATAAGATAAGTCCAATGACAGGTACAGAGCTGGTTAAAAAGAAAGTAAAAAAACTGGTTTCGATGGCCGGCAGATTTCCGGTTGGCCGGGAATATAATGTTTACAAAGATGCGTTATCCGCCACTGAGGTCATTAACCACTGGCCAACTCAAATTTATTTTAGTGGTTGGGAAATAGGCAATGAAATAAGAACCGGGTTGAAAGTAGCCGCGAATACTCAGTTAAAAAACAGCCCTGTTAAGGATGTTTATTCCCTTTGCATACCAATGGCACCGATGGATTCTTTGGGGCGGATGAGCTGGGACCAAACAGCGGTGTTAGCAGGTATAAGAGGAAGCAACCGGTATTTTGATTTGGTAGCAGGCAGGATGGTTATGCTGGAAAACGGGAAGAACGGATGGATTAATATGCCGGATGGCAGGCATTTTTATTATGTAATGAAAATGCCTCCGGGAAAGTTAAGTGAAGAAATAGAGTCCTTAATGATGCGGTAAGTCTTATTTATGAAAATTCAGATGAAGTATAGTATCCTTTTTTTACTGCTGGTTTGCCATACTGCAGTTGGTGCCGTTCGGCTACCGTTACTAATTAATGACAACATGGTGCTGCAACAGAATGCTACCGTGCGTTTATGGGGAAAGGCCGATCCGAAAGCCAGGGTAAAAATTCAAACAGGATGGGATAAAAAACGATACAGTGTTTTTGCTGATCACTCCGGCAATTGGGAAGTGTTGGTGCAAACAATAGCCGGCAGCTTTAATGCCTACGATATAAAGATCAGAGATGGTAAAGAAATAATTATTAAGAAC
>DAOLFI010000196.1:0-6389 GCA_035326385.1 Niabella sp. | reverse complement strand
TTTTCAGGAGGCTCCTCTATCAGCTTCAGCAATTTATTCCCCTCATTCCCAAGATATTCGGGCAGCCATAAGATCAATACTTTGTAGCCACCTTCAAAACTTTTCAGGTTGAGTTTGCGGATGATATCATTACACTCGTTAGCAGTTATATTTCCCTGCTTATTCTCGGCACCAATGAACTGCAGCCAGTCGTACACGTTTCCGTACGGATAGCTTTTTACAAATTCCCGCCATTCGGTAATATAATCGGTGCTTAAAGGCGGGGTACCTGCTTTTTTAGTTACCACGGGGTAGCTGAAATGAATATCGGGGTGCGCCAGCTCGGCAGCTTTCCTGCAGGAGGCACATGCACCACAGGAATCAGCAGACACCCTCCCGGCCTCCCCCGAAGGGGGAGGAATTAAATCACCAAAAAGCGTTGCGCCCATTTCAGAAGGAGCCGAGGTAAGGTCAGTTCTTTCACAAACAATATACTGTGCAAATGCCAGGGCAAGGGGTAGTGCCCCGCTGCCTTCTTTTCCCAGGAAAAGCATGGCATGGGCCAGGCGGTTTTCCTGCATCAGCTCTGCAAGCTCTTTTTTTAAATGTGACTGGCCAATAACATCTGTAAACTGCATAGATGCAAAATAAGGTTATTTAAAACACCTGCTAAAATTTCGTGTATTATTGCCTGCCATAAATACGGGTAGCCGCTCCGCGGCAAAAAAATCTGTATCGTTTTCTATAAATGGGAATACCTACGGCATTTTTTGTTATTGCAGGCCTTATCATGGCTTTAAAGTAAGCGGGTTTGTTCATGCGCTTTCCGATCATTCTTAAACAATGATGCTAACCAAACCTGATCTCTTGGTTTGAGAACACTACAACCAGGGATAAAAATAAACCTGATTCATGCTACTGTTAATCCTGGTTCTGTTGCCGGTAATCTATCATATTATCCGAGTCAATAATTGATTTCCCTTCTACCTCTTTATCATACCAGTACACCCATGCGCTAATAACTTCCCCGCTTTCCAGGGTGGCGTTAACCAGCTCACGCCTGTAATACACTTCTTCTCCTTCATCGGGATAGAGGCCTTCATAATCGTCCAGCTGGGCCAGCACAAAAGACAACTCTTTAGGATTCCGGATCTCGTACAGCTCGCCTTTTATTATACGGCCGGTATCATTGGATGTTCCTACAGGATACGTTCCCATATCATAAATGGTACCTTTAACAGTGGCACTGCCTTTTAATTCGAAATACCTGGAAACATATTCGTATGCCGGGCTTTTAAAGCCGCTGAGCAGGGATCCGTAAACAAAAAGGAAATGGCTGTGCGCTTGCATAAAATTGTATTAAAGGTGTTATAAGGTCTTATCATCTACGAGGAAAACATATACTTCTTTTGGCCCATGCACACCCACTACCAGCGTTTTTTCAATATCTGCGGTACGGCTGGGGCCTGTAGCAAAAGTTATTAATGAAGGTAATCCTGATCCGTATTTTTCCCTGATTCCCTCCAGGGCATCTTTTACATCATACACCAACTGGCTGGTATAGGCAAGGCAAACATGTACAGGTGCATAAACACTGGTGTTCCTGCCACTCTGTTCGGCTGCGCTCATTACTATACTGCCCGTCCTCGCTACAAGGCATTCGCAGCCTGTTATGGCCACATTGCACGTTGCCAAACTTTCCCCGTTCAGAAACCCGGAACTATCCCTGAAAAGACTGAGGATCTTTGCATCCACACAATAAACCGATTTCCACCCCTGGTCTATGGCCAGCTGACTGAATTGCTTTATAAAGTCCTTTTCATCAAAACAAAAGGCAAATTTACCCTGTAAAGCAGTAAACCTTTCTGCGAATTCCACTTCAATATCCTGCTCCAGGGGCTGAAACACAGAGGACTGTCCCTCACTTTTAGGAAAAGGCAGAGGCGTTGACACTGTTAACGCCTCCCGTATTTTTTTCAGGATATTTCCTCTTGCAGATTGCACCTTATTTATTCCTGATTGGTTGATGCTGTATTGGCGGCATTACTGCTATAAGGTGGCAGCGTGCTTACATCTGCATCGCCGCTGGTAGTAGGCAACACCACATCTGTCAATGCTTTCTTTTCTTCAAAAGGCCTTTTACCTATCAGCCTTTCCAGATCATCTTTAAATAAAACCTCTTTCTCCAGCAATTCCTCTGCAATAATTCTAACTTCTTCTTTCTTTTCTTCTATCAACGCCTTAGCTCTTGCATAAGCATTATCTGAAAGCTTTTTAACTTCCTGATCAATCAGCTTACCGGTTTCTTCACTATAGGGCTTCTGGAAACCGCCCTCATTCTGCGGATCGTAGAAAGAAATATTACCAATACGCTCATTCATTCCATAAATGCTAACCATAGCGTAGGCGGTACGGGTTACCTGTTGCAGATCGCTTAATGCGCCGGTAGAGATTTTTCCAAAGAAAACCTCTTCGCTGGCCCTTCCGCCAAGGGTCATGCACATATCATCTTCCAGTTCTTCTGTAAGGGTTAAATATTTTTCTTTGGGCAGGTACTGGGCAAAACCTAATGCAGCCGTTCCTCTTGGCACAATGGTTACTTTTAATAACGGATGCGCATGTTCCAGGAACCATCCTGTGACAGCATGACCTGCTTCGTGATAAGCAATCACACGTTTTTCATCGGGTAAAATAATCTTGTTCTTCTTTTCAAGGCCTCCGATAATACGGTCGATGGCATCATTAAAATCCTGCATCTCTACTTCTGCCTTACCGTTCCGGGCGGCTATAAGGGCTGCCTCATTACATACATTGGCAATATCGGCACCGGCAAAACCAGGCGTTTGGGCTGCCAGCTTGTGAATGTCGAGATTTTGAGAAGTTTTAATCTCTTTAAGGTGCACTTTGAAAATAGCTTCACGACCAGCAAGATCTGGCTTATCTATGGATATCTGCCTGTCAAACCTGCCCGGGCGTAATAATGCAGAATCCAATACATCGGGGCGGTTGGTTGCCGCTAATATAATAATACCGGAGTCTGTTCCAAAACCATCCATTTCCACCAGCATCTGGTTCAGGGTACTTTCACGCTCATCGTTGCTCATCATAGCATTTTTGCCACGCGCACGGCCTATAGCATCAATCTCATCAATAAAGATCACACAGGGCGCTTTTTCGCGTGCCTGCTTAAACAGGTCACGTACACGGCTGGCGCCTACACCCACAAACATTTCCACAAAGTCCGAACCGCTAAGGCTGAAGAACGGCACCTGTGCTTCGCCGGCCATTGCTTTGGCCAGTAAAGTTTTACCGGTACCCGGAGGGCCTACCAATAAAGCACCTTTGGGAATTTTACCTCCCAGGCTGGTATATTTTTTAGGGTTCCGGAGAAAATCTACTATTTCCATTACTTCTACCTTTGCTTCGTCCAAACCCGCCACATCGGCAAACGTGATATTTACCTTGGTACCTTTATCGAACAGGGTAGCTTTGGATTTCCCGATACTGAAAATACCACCGGGGCCACCTGCGCCGCCGGCACCACCGCTCATTTTACGCATCAGCAGTATCCATACACCTAATAAAAGCACAAAAGGAAGCAGGTAGCCAATGGCTTTCCCAAGAAAATCATTGTCAGCATCGGTTCCCGGTATTTGTTTGGGCACATTTGGATGGTCTTTGTAAAACTCATCCATCTGCTTTACAAAAGTGGGTCCGTCTATTATCTTAAAGTAAAGTTGCGGCATTGCATTGTCACCGCTAACCAGTGTTTTGTCAATATTAGGATAACGGGAAATCGCCTCTTTTTTGACCCAGACCCTTACCACATCTTTATTACTGATTACAGTATGTTTCTCAACATCCCCTTTTTCGAGCATCTGCTGAAAGTCGGTAAGGGTAATTTCCTGCCGGCCGGCAGAGCCTAAGGGATTTAAAAACTGAAAGGCCAGCATAATGGCCAGAATGATAATGAATGCCCAGTAACTGCCAAATCTGGGGGCCTTTTTAGGATCTCCTGGAGTATTGCTTTTATTATTTGTAGAAAACGGACTATTTCTCTTTTCCTGCTTCGCCATTTTTTCTGTTTGATGTATAAGGTAAAAACCCTGTAAATTGTTTGTTAAGTTGTTATAAAGTTATTGATGCTCCTCTGCTGCAGCGTCACTCCACATTTCCTCAAGGTTATAAAATTTACGCATTTCGGGGTGCATAACATGTACTACTATATTCACAAAATCTATCAGCACCCATTGCAAATTCTGAAAACCTTCTTTGTGAAAGACGTTCTCCCCGCAAATTTCCTTTACTTTGTCCACCACATTATCAGCAATAGCCTTTATTTGCGGGCCACTGGTTGCTTCGCAAACAATAAAAAAATCTGCTACGGCTTCGGGAATCTTTCTTAAATCAAGCGACACAATATTTTCGCCCTTTTTTTCCTGAATGGCGGCAATAATAGTCTTAAATAATTTAGATTTTTTAGTAAGTTTTACAGATGCAATATTCCTGCGTTTTGTTAGCGAAACTAATGGTTCCAAATAAAATGCAATTTTAATTAATAAGAAGACTTTTACATACAATATGGAATATGATACGTGACTACGGATGCAGATTTCCTGCTTTCCTGATTCATATATCAGAATTCCTTATTTAATTTGCCCAAAAATAACGAATATTGGCACAACAATCAACAGATAATTGCGCCCGCCTGCCGGACGGGCAGGCTTTTCCGCCTTTAGTTGAACTTTTATCAGTTGACAGCACCAATAATTATGCCCTAAGCCTTTTAAAGCAACCTGAGCTGACGGAGCGGCAGGAAATGGCAGGGCATGGAACGGCTGTTTTTGCACATGAGCAATATGCCGGCAAAGGTCAGCGGGGAAGAACCTGGCAGTCGCAAAAAGGAGAAAACATACATTTAAGCGTGGTGCTTGATCCCCGAAAAATAGGTTTACAGCAACAATTTCTCCTTATTACAATGGTAGCACTGGTGGTAAGGGACTTTTTTGACCGGTATGCACAAAGTGATATCTGTATTAAATGGCCTAACGACATTTACTTCAGGAACAGAAAAGCAGGTGGCATTTTAATTGAAAATATTATCAGCGGTAACGAATGGAAATGGGCTGTGGCTGGCATTGGCCTGAATATTAACCAGGCTTGCTTTGATGACAGTATCGCCAAAAGGGCCGTTTCACTAAAACAGATAACGGGCCGGGAGTTTAATTGCCTGCTGCTGGCCACCGAACTAAGAAATGATATTTTGCAAGGAATGGAGCAAATCAACACTTCCCATTTAATGGCAGCATACAACCGGTTCCTGTTTAAAAAAGACGAAAAAGCACTTTTCGAAAAGGACGGGCAGGAGTTTGAAGCGGTTGTCAAAAAAGTATTGCCAAACGGTCAGCTGGCAGTACAAACAGACAGGGAGCTGGGTTTTGATTTTGGCGAAGTGAGCTGGGTGATTGAATAGAAGACACTACCACCAGATATTACCTAAATCACACTTTTTACAATACACCGTGAATTTCATCAGCAAAAAACATGATAAGAATCATATAAAATAATAAAGGACAATTTTGTCTTTTATTATTTTGGCGGTTACCTTTGCCCCGTAACCGGCGATTGCAGGCGTATTTCTTTAAAGAACGGCTTTGTCCGGAATACTAGATACTTTTTCAACTAAATACTAAAAATTATGACAAACAAACTGATATTATTATTACTGGCAGCGCTGTTGGGGTTCGGGGCCTGCAAAACCAATACTGAACAGGGAAGCGCTTCCGGTGGAAAGTCATCGGCTACTATGGAAGAGGCCAAAGGCCAGCCTGAGGAAGCTGAAATTACAGCAGCGCCTAATGTACCTGCACCGGTAGGCGACAGAGGTCCTAAAAAGCTGATCGTAAAGCTGCTCACCACAGAAATAGAAGGAGAGATTGCAGACGGGAAAAAATATACATTCTGGACCTTCAACAATATTGTACCGGGCAGCTTTATCAGGGTACGCGAAGGCGATGAAGTGGAGCTGCGTCTTAAAAACGATGCCGGCAGCGTATTGCCGCACAATATTGACCTGCATGCTGTAAACGGTCCCGGAGGCGGCGCTGAAGCTACTTCGGCTGTGCCCGGACAGGAGGCAGTATTTACGTTTAAAGCAATGAATCCCGGTCTGTACGTGTACCACTGTGCCGCACCTCCTGTGCCTATGCATATTGCCAACGGTATGTACGGTTTGATTTTAGTTGAGCCTGCCGGTGGTCTGAAAAAAGTGGACAGAGAATATTATATTATGCAGGGAGAGTTTTATACGAAAGCGCGTTCTGCTGATCTGCTGGAGTTTGACAATGACAAAGGCAATGCTGAGAACCCTGATTATGTTTTATTCAACGGTAAAAAGGGTTCTTTGTTAG
>DAOLFI010000195.1:0-6426 GCA_035326385.1 Niabella sp. | reverse complement strand
GATGCAGATTATGTAGTGTACACGCCTGCTGTGCCCAAAGATCATAAAGAGCTGGTGTTTTACCAGGAGCATGGTTACCCGGTTGTGAAGCGCAGTGATATTTTGCAGGTGATCACAGAAACCACGTTCAATATATGCGTGGCCGGCACACATGGTAAAACCACTACTTCAACTATGGTAGCGCATTTGCTGCGCGATAGCGGGTATGGGTGTAACGCTTTCCTGGGTGGAATTTCTGCCAATTATGACACTAATTTCTGGAGCAGCGCCAATAATGTTTGTGTGGTAGAAGCAGATGAGTATGACCGGAGCTTTTTGAAATTAAGTCCTGATGTGGCAGTAGTAACGGCAATGGACGCAGATCACCTGGATATTTACGGGACTGAAGAGAACGTAAAAGAGGCTTTCAGGGAATTTGCAGGAAAGGTGAAACCCGGAGGGCTTTTACTTAAAAAGTTTGGTCTGGAAAGGAAACTCGCGGCAGACAGAACATTGACCTACAGCCTGCAAAACGACAGCGCTGAAATACATGCGGCCAATATCCAAATGAAAGATGGCGGCTACTATTTTGATGCAGTATTGGAGGAGAAAACTATTGAAGGTATAAGGCTGAATATGGGTGGCATGCATAATGTGGAAAATATGATGGCGGCTATTGCTGTGGCCGACAGTATGGGCATAGAGGGAGAAAAGATAAAAAATGCGGTAGCCGGTTTTAAAGGGGTGAAGAGGCGTTTTGAATACATCATTCCCCCTTCTCCTTTAGGAGAGGGGCCGGGGGAGAGGCTTGTGTTTGTAGATGATTATGCCCATCATCCCGAAGAGCTGAAAGCGTTGATAAATGGTGTAAAATCACTGTTCCCCGGAAAAAGATGTACGCTTATTTTTCAACCTCATTTATTCACCAGGACCCGGGACTTCGCATCAGCATTTGCAGAAGTGCTAGGCAAGGTGGATCGTGTCATTTTGTTACCTGTATACCCGGCGCGTGAGCTGCCTATAGAGGGAGTAAGCAGCAACATGATTTTAGAAAAAGTAGAGTTAGAAACAAAAGCATTATATACCAAAGAACAATTACTGGACTGGGTAGAAAACAATTTTGCTGTAAACAGGGACAAAGAATTTGGAGAAGTATTGGTTACCGCAGGTGCGGGAGATATAGATAAGCTGGTAGCGCCTATAAAACAGATTTTAATAAAGTGAAAAGAAAAAGAGCCATAAAAAGATTTTTTCTGACGCTCATGTGGTTGGGCGTAGCTATAGGCATGGGCACTGTTATCACTGCTGCTATGCGCGTACAGGAAGCTGGTGTTTGTAAAGGTTATGATATACAGATTCAGGGCTTTAAAGATGATATGCTCTTTACTTCAAAAGAACAGATTGCCGGATTGTTAAAAACAGCAAGTAATGGCAATATAACGGGCCAGCGCAAATCGGAATTTAACCTGCCGGTGATTGAAGATTTGCTGGAACAGAGCGCATGGGTGTATAATGCAGACCTTTATTTCGATAATAATGCTATACTCCATGCAAACGTAACAGAGCGTAAGCCGCTGGCAAGAATATTTACCAGCCTGGGAGCGTCTTTTTATATAGATGAAGCGGGTAAGCATATTCCTTTGTCAGACAAGATAAGCCTCGATCTGCCTGTGTTTACCGGTTATCCTGCAAAAAAGGTGATGAACAGTGCCGATAGTATTTTAATGCAGAATATAATCGCTACGGCCTCTTTTATCAGCAGTGATCCTTTCTGGAATGCACAGGTGGCACAGATTGATATTAATAATTGTGGTGCTGATTGCTGGAACCTGGAAATGATCCCTTTGGTAGGCAATCATAAAGTAGATCTGGGTGACGGTACTGATATCGTTTCTAAATTTCACAGGTTGTATTTGTTTTACGACCAGGTGCTGAAGCGTACCGGTTTTGATAAATATCAGAAAATTGATGTGCAGTACAACGGTCAGGTAATTGGCGTAAAAGGGAATTATACCAGGGTAGACTCCATCCAGCTAAGAAAAAATATTGAGCAACTGTTGCAACAGTCAAGAGAATATAACGAACTGTTGCAGGTAGCGCCTGTTGTAAATTATGCGTCCATGCCGCAGGGCGATACTACCTTATCCGCTGACGAAATTTACGGAGCTATTGAACCGGCAGACTCAACGCTTTTTATGAATGACGGAGAAGATGAGCCTGAAGAGAAAAAAATAACTGCAACTGCGGCCCCGGCAGCTAAAAAGGCAGAACCAGTAAAATCTGTAAAACCTGTTATAAAAGCAGAAGAAAAAGCAGTATCTAAGCCCGTCCGTTCGTCCGGCGGGAAAGAAGTAAAGTCCAAGGCTGAGCCTGTAAAGAAAGTTACGAAGTCTATAGCCGCCTCCAAATCTACAGGTACAAAAACTTCGGATAAGAAGCCGGTACCGGCGAAGGCTACTGAAAAGAAAACAGCAGTAAAAAAGGCAGATAATAAATCCCCCGTAACGAAAAAAGCAGGATCGAAAACAACAGGTACTAAATCGCCTGCTAAAACAACGGCTAAAGTTGAAGCAAAGAAACCCGCTGTTAAAAAAACAGAAGAGAAGGAAGTAAAAAGAAATGTGCTGCTGAAGCCTGAACCCGCAGAAAAAACAACACCTGCTAAGAAGAAGAATGGATAAAATATAATTAGTAAAAATAAAAACAACTAAAAAACGATATACTATGAATTCCGAACAACCCATTATTGTAGGTCTTGATATTGGTACCACCAAAATCGCTGTCATTGCCGGCCGTAAAAACGAGTTTGGCAAGATGGAGATACTCGGTTTTGGCAAAGCCAATAGCAATGGCGTAAAGCATGGCCAGGTATTAAACATTGATGAAACAATTAAAGCCATCAGGCAGGCGCTTGAAAACTGCATGTCTTTGAATCCTAATTTGAATATCAATGATGTGTATGTGGGTATTGCGGGCCATCATATTAAAAGTCTTCAGACGCGCGGGGACATTGTTCGCGAAAATGAAGAGGAAGAAATTACACAGGCAGAAGTGGACTTGCTGATCAACAAACAGTATAAAACTTACATACCTGCCGGCGATGAAATTATTGATGTGATCCCCCAGGAGTACACTATAGATAATATGCCCGATATTGTAAGGCCCATCGGCTATAGCGGTGTAAAGCTGGGCGCCAATTTCCATATCATTACCGGCGATAAAAACGCTATCCGTAATATTAACAGGAGCGTGGAGAAAGCTGGTTTGCGTACCAAAGACCTGGTATTACAGCCGTTGGCTTCTGCAGCAGCCGTAATGGCCCAGGAAGACCTGGAGGCCGGAGTGGCTATTGTAGATATAGGAGGTGGTACCACCGATATTGCGGTGTTTGCCGAAGGTGTATTGCGCCACACTGCCGTGATCCCGTTTGCCGGGGAAAATATCACTAACGATATTAAAACCGGTTTAGGGGTATTAAAAAGCCAGGCAGAGCAAATGAAAACCCAGTTTGGCAGCGCTTTGGCAAACGAAGCTAAAGCCAATGCCTACATTACGATCCCCGGTTTACGTGGTATGCCTGCAAAAGAGATCAGTGTAAAGAACCTGGCTAACATTATACAGGCCCGCATGAGCGAGATACTGGATTTTGTTACCTACCATTTAAAACAGATTGGTATGGATAACCGCCACCTGAACGGAGGTATTATTCTTACCGGCGGCGGCTCCCAGTTAAGGCATTTAATTCAGCTTACCGAATATGTAACCGGTTTGCCTGCACGTATCGGCCTGCCTAACGAGCATTTGGCAGCAGGGCACATTGATGAGCTGGCAAAACCCACTTATTCTACCTGCCTGGGATTGATACTTAAAGGTTATGATGATTTTGAGAACAAAAGACAGGAGTTTAAGAACGACTTCATAAAAGTGGAAGTACCTGAGGACTTATTAAAACCTGGGGCGATTGAAAACATGGCAGAAGAGAACGAAAAGGTGACTGATGTTGCAGTAGCGCCTCCGAAGCCTAAAAAGAATATTTGGGAGAATATTAAAAAACAGCTCATCAAAATATTCGAGGACGAAGAAGATAAACATTTTGAAAAATAGTACCGGCTGTGATGTCCTCAGGAATATAGCCGGTAGCATGTCAATCAGGAATAAGCTCTTTTAAATAAACTTTTAACCCCTTAAGCCTTGTTCCCCTTCTCCAAATTTGTCTGTCAGATAAACGTTGGAGAGGGGGGACGGAGTAAGGAGTTCTTTTACTAACCCATTCGTAATCCCGTACGTCACAGACGTACTAAAATTTTTAAGTTATGATTCAATTTGATTTACCCAGCGAACAATCATCTATCCTTAAAGTAATAGGTGTAGGTGGCGGTGGCGGCAATGCTGTAAACCACATGTTCAACCAGGATATAGAAGGTGTGAATTTTATTATTTGTAATACAGATGCCCAGGCCATTGCTAACAGTAAAATTCCCAACAAAATACAGTTAGGCCCGCAGTTAACTTCCGGTTTGGGCGCAGGTGCCAACCCTGAGATCGGCCGCCAGGCTACCGTAGAATCTTTGGAAGAAATACGGAAGATACTGGAAGTAAATACTAAGATGGCCTTTATTACTGCTGGTATGGGCGGTGGAACCGGTACCGGCGGCGCTCCTATTATCGCTAAGATCTGTAAAGACCTAGGTGTATTAACAGTGGGTATAGTAACTACTCCTTTTGCTTATGAGGGTAAAAAACGCCAGCAGCAGGCGGAAGAAGGGATTAGCCAGTTAAAGCAATATGTAGATACGCTGCTGGTGATCAGCAACGATAAATTGCGTCATCAGTATGGCAATCTCAAAATGCGTGAAGCGTTTGAAAAAGCAGATAATGTATTAGCTACTGCGGCAAAATGTATCACAGATGTGATCAATTCTACCGGCCAGATAAATGTAGACTTTGCAGATGTATGCACTGTAATGAAAAATGGCGGAAGGGCTATTCTGGGAAATGCAGCGGCAAGGGGAGAAGACCGTGCGCAACAGGCCATAGAAGAGGCATTGAACTCGCCGCTATTGAATGATAACGATATTAAAGGCGCCAAATGGATCCTTATCAATATCAACTCCGCTGAAGGGGAGCATGAGTTTACTATGGATGAGGTAGAAATTATCCAGGCTTACCTGTTAAGCCATGCGGGGGATAATACCGATGTGATACTGGGATTGGGATACGATGAATCATTGGGCGATCAGATTGGTATAACGCTTATTGCTACCGGGTTTGAGAATAAGGACCCTTTTGTTAAACCGGTATTGAAAAAGGAAGAAGTGGCTGAAGGGAAGATTGTAATGACGCTGAAAAATGATAATCACCAGCAGCCGGCAGCTCCTGCACAACCTGTGGCCGAAGTAAAGTCTGAAACGCCTGTGCCTGTAGTGGAAGTACATGTGCCTATAGAGCTGAAACCCGATCCGATGGCGCCCAGGCTGGTAGAAGATTTTCCTTTTGTGGATGTGCCCATGCCTGTAATTGAAGATGTAATAAATGAAGACAGGGATCAGCATTTTTTTCTGAGCGCTAATAGTGAAGATCTGAAGTTTGTAAAAGATGTGGAACATATCGAGAAAGAGGTGACAGCTGAAGATACTGATGCAAGCCTGTTCCATTCGCCTGCGGTTCCGGGAGAGCGTATTATTGAGCAGCATGAAAATAAGGCGGCAGAAATAATACAGGAAGAAGTAAAACAGGAGCCAAGAAGCTATTTGTCCAAGCCTGCCAATATCTATGCAGAAGCTAAAGAAGAACCTGTAGCTGAGCAAAAACAAACACCTGCCGGGCCACAGCAACAGGAGCCATTCTCTGTGTACGAGAAACCCGAAATAGTTGAAGCAGAAAGAACAACGATCAGTTTTTCTTCCGTAGAAAAAGAAGAGCCAGGCATTGATGACTTAACAGAGGCCTACCAGGAAGAAGAAATGCAAAAACGCAGGCAGTTAGAGCGGATCCAGAAATTACGCAACCTGTCTTTCAATGCTAATTCTAACGATCCTACGGATGAGTTCGAAAATGTTCCTGCTTACATCAGGCGTAATATGGAACTGAAAAATAATACTTCGCATATAGAAAGTTATTATAGCAAGTTCGAAGTGTCTTCTGACGATCAGAACCAGGGACAGATCAATACTATCAACAGTTTTCTTGATGGTAAGAAACCTGATTAAGTCCTGTGGAAATTCACGTGAAGTCGGGTTTAGTTTTATAGTTGTTACCTCCCGTTAAAGCGGGAGGTTTTTTTATGAGGATGGCTGTATCTTAGCTAAATATTCAATAGCCGATGTTCAATATTCATTGAAAGCTAAATCTTTCTGTCAATGCCTACTGTATTACTTACCGGCGGTACCGGGTTAATAGGAACAGCTTTAGTAAAGCAACTAACCGGGAAGGGTTATGAAGTGATCA
>DAOLFI010000194.1:0-6427 GCA_035326385.1 Niabella sp. | reverse complement strand
TACATTTACGGCGGGAGAGTTTAAGTTCCGTGCCAATAATGGCTGGGATATTAACCTGGGCGCTTCAGGAGCTTATCTTGATTATGGTAAAGATAATATTCCGATTGGAGCCGGCTCAAAAACCATTACGCTGGATTTAAGTAATCCCATGAAATATACTTATACAGTACAATAGTTTGGTTTGATACAATCATGTTTAAGGCAGCTCAAAAGGCTGCCTTAATTTTTTATACTACTTTTCCAGGCAAGTCTCTGCCAGCAGGACTCGCCGCGAATATAACGCTGAGTCCACAGCCCATACACAATTCTCATGGTGAGACTCAGCTATGAACAACAGGGTTTTGCCTCTGCAAAATGCCCTTAAACCTTCACAAGGATCGATCAATAAATATTTTAAGGCAAAATTTTTATTGAAAATCAACTCGTTGTAAGGGTGTTGTAAAAAAATATCCTTTTTTTGTTTCTTTCCTGAAACAGAGTGCCTACTTTTGCACTCCCAATTTTCAGGGGCCGGGGGATAGCCCGGTTTTTTTAATAACAAATTGAATTTATAAAAATGAGCAAACAACATTTCACCACCAAACATGCGAACGAGGCTACCGTGCAGCGTAACTGGTACGTTGTGGATGGTACTAATCAAACCGTAGGACGCATGTGTTCCCGCATTGCCGCTATTTTACGTGGCAAAAACAAAGCCTGTTATACACCACACGTTGATACAGGGGATTATATTATCGTTATCAACTGCGAAAAAGTAAAGCTGAGCGGTAATAAAATAGATCAGAAAGTGTATGATACCTTCAGCGGATATCCCGGTGGACGTAAAGAGGAAGTGGCCAGCGACCTGCAAAAGCGCCGCCCGGAAGTAATTATTGAAAGAGCAGTAAAGGGCATGTTACCTAAAAACCGCCTGGGCCGTAAGATGTACAAAAAGTTATTTGTATATGCAGGATCTAATCACCCGCACTTTGCACAACAACCTAAAGAACTTAAATTCTAATAACCTGCTTTAAGCATCAGGCTTTAAGCATTAAGCATAAATAAATGGAAAAACAAAAAAATGCAGTAGGTCGTCGTAAAGAAGCAGTTACCCGTGTTTTCATCAGCAGGGGAAATGGCGCCATTACTGTAAACGATAAAGATTATAAAACTTATTTTTCCCTGGTTTATTTACAAAACCAGGTAGAGCGTCCTTTAAAAGCAGCTGAAGTTGCTGATAAGTATGATGTCAAGATCAATGCATCTGGTGGTGGTGTAAAGGGCCAGGCAGAAGCTGCTATGCTGGGTATTGCCCGTGCATTGGTAGATATAAATGCAGAATATCGCCCTGCTTTAAAAGCTGCAGGATTGCTGAAACGCGATCCCCGTTCTGTTGAGCGTAAGAAATTCGGTCACAAAAAAGCAAGGAAGAGCTACCAGTTCTCTAAAAGATAATGGATTATGGTTCATGGTTCATAGCCATGAACTATTAACCATGAACTATGAACGTTTAAAAATACTTTTCAAATTTATACGATGGAAAATAACAATACATCATTACAACAGCAGCTTCTGGAAGCAGGCGTACATTTCGGCCACTTAAAAAAGAAATGGAACCCTAAAATGTTACCTTACATTTTTGCTGAGAAAAAAGGTATCCATATCATTGACCTTAACAAAACTGTTGAATGCCTGCAGGAAACTGCAGCCGCTATGAAACAAATAGCACGCAGCGGTAAAAAAATATTGTTTGTTGGTACCAAAAAACAGGCAAAGGATATTGTAACTGAGTGTGCTCAGAAAGTAGGAATGCCTTATGTTACCGAGCGCTGGTTAGGTGGTATGCTTACCAACTTTAACACAGTACGTAAAAGCGTTAAGAAAATGCAGAGCATTGAAAAAATGCTGAGCGATGGTTCTTTTGATAGCATTACCAAGAAAGAGCGCCTTACGCTGACACGCGACAAAGATAAAATGGAGAAAGTATTGGGTGGTATCGCTCAGCTGGGCCGTGTACCTGCTGCTTTATTCATTGTAGATATAGGTCATGAGCATATTGCCCTGGCAGAGTCAAAACGCCTTGGCATCAGCACTTTTGGCGTGGTAGATACTAACTGCGATCCTAATAAAGTAGATTTTGCCATCCCTGCAAATGATGATGCTACAAAATCTATCGCTATTATAGTAAACTACATCACTGCTGCAATTGAAGAAGGTCTTGCTGAAAGGCAGGCTGCTAAAGATGAGGAGGTAGAAGATAATTTTGCAGATGAGAATGAAAAGCAGGCAGCTAAGATACAGGCGGAAGCGGAAGCGGAAGCGGGTCGTGGTGGCCGTGGCCGCGGTGCAGGACAAGGTGGTCAGCGCAGAAGGAGCACAGGTGGTGGCGGTGCCAGAAGCGGCGCACCGAGAAGATAATTACGTTCATAGTTAATGGTTTATAGTTAATAGTTCATGATATTGTTGTGAACTATTAATCTCAAATCATAAATTTCAAATCATAAATTTAGAATGAGTACAGTAACAATAACAGCACAGGATATTAATAAACTGCGCCAGGCTACTGGTGCCGGTATGATGGATTGCCGCAAGGCGCTTACAGAAACCAACGGCGACTTTGAAGCAGCCATTGACTGGCTGCGTAAACAAGGCCAGAAAGTAGCGGCTAAACGCAGTGATCGTGAAGCAAAAGAAGGTGTGGTTGTAGCTCAAACTACAGCTGATAATAAAACAGGCATCATTGTATGTGTAAGCTGCGAAACCGACTTCGTATCTAAAAACGAAGATTTCGTTGCGTTTGTAAAAAGCATTGCAGATGCGGCTATTGCCAACAATGTAAGCTCAGTTGAAGAACTGAACGAGGCTACTGTAAACGGTACCAGGATCGCTGAACTGGTAAATGATAAGCTGGCTTCTATTGGTGAAAAGATCGGTATTACCAAGTTTGAAAAAGTAAGCGCTCCATATGTATCTTCTTACATTCACGGTGCTTACCGTATAGGCGTATTGGTTGCTTTGGATAAAGAAGCTCCTGAAGCAGGCAAAGACGTAGCTATGCAGGTGGCTGCTTTAAGCCCTGTAGCAGTAGATGCTGCAAGCGTACCGGCTGATGTTATAGCCCGTGAAAAAGCGGTTATTATGGATATTATGAAAGAAGATCCTAAAATGGCCGGTAAACCCGAAGAAATGCTGGCTAAAATTGCTGAAGGTAAATTAGGCGCTTTCTTTAAAGAACAAACTTTAACTGCCCAGGCTTTTGTAAAAGATGGCGGTAAATCTGTAGGCGATTACCTGAAAGAAAACGGTGTGAATGTATTAGAGTTTAAAAGAGTAGCTTTAGGATAATATTCCTGTAAAAATAAGTTTAAAAAGCGCTTCAGAAATGAGGCGCTTTTGCTATTTAAATACCGCCTCTGATCGGCATTTTCGCTAAAAAGCTGTATATCGTATACTGTAAGTTATCAGTACTAACGTTGAGTGCCTGTGCCTGCCTAAAATAGGTTGACAAAAAAATTGATAAGGATACTGCTATGAACTGATAAAGTTAACGGAGGACAGATGACTGGATGAAAAGTGAAAGTTAATAGGGAGGATAGCCATAGGCCATGAACTATGGACTGACACACACAAATATTAGACCTGTAACCAGGATCCAGTATCCAGGAATCAGCCTCTGTTTACTCATAAGCCATTACCATAATACTACCCCAAACCCGCAGTTCGCTAAGAATATAAGGGATTAGCTGGTATTATATTTATGACTGGACTACATCTTCTCCAAAATTTTGATCTGAAATAAGAAATATGGGCAACAGAACTGCTGTCTTCGCACGAAAGCCGTATACCTGTTGGGTTACAGATTTTTTCAACAACCGGTGCATAAGTATAGTGATAGCTAACCGTATTTATGCTGTTACTTTATGATCTGCTTTTGATGTACAGCTTGTTGCCCGCAGGCTGCTGCAAAGATTTGCTGCACCACATCCATCTTTATTTTATTTACCTGATGGGTTGTGTTTTTTGTTGCCTGTCAATCACACCATGCTACACAAAAACTAATAAACTATGGAAGTATATGTAATTAAACGTAACGGTAATTTTGAAGCGTTCCATTCTTATAAAATAAAGGATGCGATCGAAAAGGGCTTTGAAAGTATGTCCCTGGCCCCGGACAATAATATTTTTGATCGGGTAATGGTAGATATAAGCCGGCAGACGGTTTGGGAGGTTGAAGACATTCAAAACCTGATAGAAAGAGAATTATTTGAAGCAGGATATTTCGAGGTCATGCGGTCCTTTATGCTGTACCGGCATACCCGGAAAATGCAGAGAGAGCATGTGGCGGGTATTAATGATGATACCACTTATATTGATTGCACGCAAACTATAACAGAATATATTCATCAGCAGGATTGGAGGGTGAACGCCAATGCAAATGCTGGTTACTCTAATGCAGGACTGGTCAATAATGTGGCAGGCAAAGTAATTGCCAATTACTGGCTGGATAAAGTGTACACAAAAGAGGAAGGACACGCGCATCGCAATGGCGATATTCATATTCATGACCTGGATTGCCTCACCGGCTATTGTGCAGGCTGGAGCCTGAGGGTATTGCTTAATGATGGTTTTAATGGTGTAAGAAGCCGTGTGGAAAGCCGTCCTCCCAACCACTTCAGGGAGGCATTGGGACAAATGGCCAACTTCCTGGGTATATTGCAGAGCGAATGGGCCGGGGCACAGGCTTTCAGCTCTTTTGATACCTACCTGGCACCGTATGTGTTCAAAGATAAACTGGACTACGAGGAGGTTAAAAAAGCCGTAAGAAGCTTTGTATATAACCTGAACGTGCCTGCACGCTGGGGACAATCTCCTTTTACAAATATCACTATTGACTGGACCGTACCGGAGGATCTGAAAAATCAAATGCCTACACGCAGCAATCACCACCTGTTTTCAGGTATCCATGATGCTGACCTGGTATTAAAAGCAAAGGAACGGGGTGCAGATAGTCTGGAAGATCTTTGTTATAAACACTTTCAGCCGGAAATGGAACTGATCAATAAAGCGTACTATACCGTAATGACCGAAGGTGATGCCAATGACCAACCCTTTACTTTCCCTATTCCTACTGTAAATATTACCGAAGATTTTGACTGGTACGGGCCTAACGCAGACCTGTTGTTTGAGAATACCGCGAAAATAGGCTCTTCGTATTTTCAAAATTTTATCGGCAGCCAGTACATGTATGATGAGAGTGGCAAAAGAATGGAGAATCCTGATGCCTATAAGCCCAATGCGGTACGCAGCATGTGCTGTCGACTTCAGCTGGATTTAAGAGAGCTTTTGAAACGGGGAAATGGTTTATTTGGCAGCGCAGAAATGACAGGCAGCATAGGCGTTGTTACCATTAATATGGCGCGGCTGGGATATGTTTTTAAAGGGGATAAAGCGGGCTTGTATGAACGACTGGATTATTTACTGGACATAGGAAAAAACACACTTGAAAAGAAAAGGGTCTTTATACAGGATATGTACGAGAGAGGATTGTATCCTTATACCAAACGGTACCTGCCTCATTTCCGCAATCATTTTTCTACTATTGGTGTGAACGGGCTCAATGAGATGATCCGTAACTTTTCAAATGACCGTTTGGATATAGCAGATGCTGGGGGTAAGGAATTCGCGCTGGAAATACTGGACTATATCCGCAACCGGATGAAGCAGTTCCAGGAAGAAACGGGTAACCTTTATAACCTGGAAGCTACACCTGCCGAGGGCACAACCTATCGTTTTGCCAAAGAAGATAAAAAGAGATTTGAAGATATTATACAGGCCGGGTTCGACAAAAATATTTACTATACCAACAGCTCGCAATTGCCGGCACAATTTACAGAAGACCCTTATGAAGCACTGATGCTGCAGGATGAGCTGCAATGTAAATATACCGGGGGCACTGTGCTGCATTTATACATGAGAGAGCGGATCAGCAATGCCGATGCCTGCCGCAGTTTTGTCAGGAAGGTTATCTCCAATTTCCGGTTGCCTTATGTTACTGTTACACCGGTATTCAGCATTTGCCCGGTGCATGGCTATCTGAGCGGAGAGCATGAATATTGTCCCAAATGTGATGAACAATTATTAGAAAAGTTATCAAATACAAATGAACATGAATACGAAAAATGCTAATGCACTGCTGCTGCAAAACGAAGACAAGCGTACCAAATGTATGGTGTACACCAGGGTTATGGGTTATCATCGCCCTGTAGAGAGTTTTAATATTGGCAAAAAAGGGGAACATAAGCAAAGAGTGTTTTTTTCAAAAGTGAGCAGTGGTAAAGCCAATTTATGATATCACTCCTTTTTCGCTGCTTGATTATCCCGGTAAAGTAGCGGCTATCTTCTGGTTTGCGGGTTGTAATATGCGGTGCGCTTATTGTTATAATCCAGA
>DAOLFI010000193.1:0-6430 GCA_035326385.1 Niabella sp. | reverse complement strand
CAGGCGCTACCATTGGTGCATTAATGGCGCCATTGACCATTCCTTTTATTGCAAAGGCTTACGGGTGGGAAATGTCGTTTATCATTATTGGTGCTGTTGGGTTTGTGTGGATGGCAATGTGGGTGTTTATTTATAAGAAGCCCCATGTTCATCCTAAAGTAAATAAAGCCGAGTTGGAATATATTCAGCAGGATGATAAAGAAGATGTGGTACAGGCAGAAACGCCAAAGAAGGGAATATCTTTTGGACAGGCATTTAAGTACAAACAAACCTGGGCCTTTGCTGTAGGTAAATTTATGACCGATGGCGTATGGTGGTTTTTCCTTTTCTGGACCCCGGCCTATTTAAGCTCAGTTTACGGCTTAGACTCTACACAAAGTGCTCCGCAGATATTCACGTTGTATTTAATAACACTTTTATCAATCATTGGAGGATGGCTGCCTACCTATTTTGTAGAGAAAAAAGGAATGAATCCTTATGCAGGGCGTATGAAAGCAATGTTGATTTTTGCTTTCTTTCCTTTGCTGGCCTTACTGGCACAGCCCTTAGGTTCCTATTCGGTTTGGATGCCGGTGGTTATCATTGGTATTGCTGGTGCTGCACACCAGGCCTGGAGCGCTAATATTTTCTCCACCATTGGAGATATGTTCCCTAAAAAAGCTATTGCAACTATTACCGGTATTGGTGGTATGGCTGGCGGGGTAGGCTCTTTCCTGATCAACAAAGGATCAGGCGTATTATTCGATCATTCGGCAAATACCAACATGAACTTCATGGGCTTCAAAGGTATTGAGGCTGGATATTTTATCATTTTTTCCATTTGTGCAGTGGCTTATCTGATCGGGTGGGTGATCATGAAATCTCTCGTTCCTAAATACAAACCTATTACTGATCTGTAATCAGGCAGAGCCCGGTAATAAGCAAAAAGTGCGATCCTTTCCTGGTCGCACTTTTTTGTGGATAATAACAGCTTAATATAGAGAACGAAGTCAATAATCAGACTGTCCCGGGATATATCGAAGAAAAGGCAATGTGAACTTTAAAGGTTCCATATTGAATGCCGATTATATCGAGTTATCAATTTGCGTTGCAGACTCTATGAGGTGACGACATGACTTTTATCGTCATTTCGTAATGGGAGGGGAGAAACCTCAATGTGAGGCAACCATTAGTATAAAGCATACATAGGCTATACAACAAGTTTGTGGTTCATGTTGAAGTTCCTCTCTGCGATCGGAACAATGATAGCTATTTCGTAGATATTGACAACCAGGCGCTACAACATGTTATTGGCGGAAGGAAGATGTCTCAACCAATAGCCTTATGTTATCTTAACCTGTATTTTTTCTGTACTCGCGGGCTGTTAAAATAGTCGTTCAGCTGTTTTTCGGAAAGGTTTTCAGACATATCTGTAGGGACTTCCGATAGCTGTGTCTGGCTTTGCCGGAGTTCTTTTTTCAGCGTTTCTGTTTTGGTATTAATAAGGGGATCCCTATCTCCCGACAGCTTGTTTTCAAATACAATATATTCCAGGCGTTTAATATTAGACCGGAGGAGCGTGGCCTGGTTCTGTTCAACCTTTCTGTCGGGAGCCGCGGCTTCTTTAACAGGAACCGCAAAAACGCCCAGGCCAGGTAATATTTTGCCGGTGTTTTGTTTACTTTTATTATCGCCAGCTGTTGTAGCCAGCACTGTACCGGTTAAAGTAGTAGAGGCCGTTGTAATATCAAAGCCCGAACGCCAGCCTTTTGTCTTTTTTATTTTTCTGTCAATTTGATAAAACGTGTACTTATATCTCAATATATAAGTAGTGATGTTACTTAAAGCATCATTATACTCCTGTGTAGCAATATCGTAGTTTAATCCGTCCTTTACAATTACTCTTACCTTAGCTGAGTCAGCAAAATTGAAATTCGTAGTCCCTATAAAAAGCAGTGTTACGACCTTCTCTCTATTAGGATCTTTTTCATTTACAAAATCATATGCCGGAGACCATTCAAAATTGTCATCGCAGCCCTTAGGCAGTTTAAAATTACCAATGGATATATCGCTGGACATCAGGATCTTTTCAATAGGAAAATTGCCATTTTCGCATAACACGGCAAAGTTTAATCTGTCGCCTTCTGAAATAGTAACAGGGCTCACTACTGATGGTTTTATTCGCGGATAAACCACATCGCTGCTGTAAAATATAACATTTAAGGTAGTGTCCAGCTTGTCAAGGGGGTTGGACAGATTTTGTACTCCAAATTTTACAGGATATTCCCTGTCATATTTCAGCCGTCCTGCCAGGAAAAGCGATTTATTGGTGCGAAAACTTAAAGTTCCGTCATCCTTATCTAATTTAAAACCAACAGGTGCATCTTTAATATACCAGTGGTAATTTCGGGTGTCTTTATTGATCTGGAATTTATAATTAAGGCTTGAGTCAACATGCAGTGAAAAAAAAGGGCTGAAATTCACAATTCTTAAAGACGTATCTGTTTGCAGATGAGGCATATCTGCCGGCTTGAATACCGTGCTGTCTGCCGGCTGAATCTGGGCATTAACAGAAAAAAACGTAAAGAATAATAAGGTAAGGAATGAATAGCGCATTTTTTGATGCTTTGAATTTTCAGTATTTGCAAATTTACGCATAAGACGGCTAAAACTGGCTTTTGGTAACAGCGGAATTACAATAAGTTAAAAAAAACCCCTCGTGGAAACGAAGGGTTTAAACCAAAACTAACTGCTTATGAGAAAAACTTATGTTATTGTACTTCTATGTTCTTTGACGCTGCTTTTGCCTCTTCCTTGCGCTGTAAAGTCACTATTAGGATTCCGTTAACATATTTGGCAGCGATTTTTTCTGTATCTATTTTATTATCAATTGTGAAGGTCCTTTTAAAAGAACGCAGGTGAAATTCTTTACGAATGTTTTTGCCTGTTTCTGCTTTTTCTTCCTCTTTCTTTTCAGCAGAGATGATCAGCAGGTTATTTTCTACGCTAATATTAAAATCTGATTTTTCATAACCGGGAGCTACCACTTCAATCTGATATTCATTTTCATTCTCAGTAATATTTACAGGAACATGACTTTTTATATTAGGTTTGTTTACTTCTGTTTTTAAAAGAGCAGGCACTTCAGTAAAAAAATCGTCCACTAAACTGGTAAAAGTTCTTTCAAAAGGAACGCCGTTAAATTTTACGTTTGTCATTGTATTAATGTTTTTAGTTTATTGAATTAATTACAATTACTCTATTTTCAAATTGTAAACCAATTAGCTTTTTTAATAAATATCAAGACATTATTTCATATTTTATGTTAAAATGGTGACAATATGTCTTATTTTTTGTTTTTGCAGGGGTCTTTTTGTCGCATTATATGAATATATGAGCGAAACGAGGATATAAAGCGTAGATATTACATTTGGCGGTCAGCGTTAGTTTTGAAGATTGCGGCTTTAAGATCAGAAATAAAAATCATGAACTTTTTAGTTATTTTCGCGTTTTAAAAAATGATAAATATTTAGTCTAAAATTTAAATTATACATATATGTATCCTGCAGAGATAGTAATTCCTATGAAAGAGGAATTAACAGATAATGGGTTTATAGAGCTTCAAACTCCCGAAGAAGTGGAGGTAAGCCTGGCACAGGGTGGAACCAACCTGTTAGTGATTAATTCGGTTTGCGGCTGCTCGGCCGGTACTGCAAGGCCAGGAGTTCTGTTGGCAGTAGCTAATGCAGAAAAAAAGCCGGATCATCTTACCACCAGCTTTGCCGGTTTTGATCTGGATGCTGTAAGCAAGGTTAGGGAGCATCTGTTGCCTTATCCTCCTTCTTCTCCGTCCATTGCTTTGTTTAAGGATGGCAAGCTGGTACATTTCATAGAAAGGCACATGATAGAAGGCCGTTCAGCACAAATGATAGCTCAAAACCTTATGGCTGCTTTTGACGAGTATTGCAATTAGGTTGGAAGGTTTGAATGTTTAAAAGTTTGAAGGATGTACTTAATAGTATGTCCTTTTTTAAATAAATTAACAGGTAAAAAGGAAACTATGGGTATTATAGAAACCATAAAGCAAATAACCTTTGTAGAGGGATTTGAAAAGGGCTGAAGAAGGCATCGGAAAAGGCAAAGAGCAATTTGTAAAAAACCTGCTTACCAATACAGATTTCAGTATTGCTAAAATAGTTTCATTGGCCAATGTTACTGAAACATTTGTAAAAAAAGTGAAAGCGGGTAATAAACCTTAAGCTCATAATTTTATAAGTTAAAATGTTATAAGGATGTGTGGCTAAGCTGCGCATTTTTTTTTTACTTTTATACCTCATTAACATATCAACATGTTCACTTTTCAACCCACTTTATCGTAATATTGCCGCTAATTATAAAAGTCCAGCTGCATGTATCCTAATTTATATTATGTTTTCAGGGATTGGTTTGGCGTAGAATGGAAGTTTTTACATTTTGTAAATTCATTTGGCTTCTTTGTTGCCGTGGGTTTTCTTGTGTGCTCAGTTGTTCTGGCACGCGAGCTAAGGCGTAAAAGCAGGGATGGTGTTTTTCAGCCTACTGAAGAAACCATAACTGTAGGGGAACCTGCCACTATGGGCGAGCTGGTAAGCAATTTTTTGTTAGGCTTTGTGCTGGGATATAAGGTGCTGGGTTTGCTGTTTGTAGATAACACATTTAGGGTAAACCCTCAGGAATATATTTTTTCATCGCAGGGTAACTGGCTGGCCGGTATGGTATTGGGTGCAGTATTTGCCGCCATGAAATGGAGAGAAAAGAACAGGCAAAAGCTGGCCAAACCGGAAAAAAGAACCATAAGGGTATGGCCGCACGACAGGGTAGGCGAGATCACTATGATAGCCCTGATATTTGGCCTGGTAGGCGCCAAACTGTTCGACACTTTTGAAAACTGGGATTCTTTCTTACAGGATCCGTCCTCTATTTTTTCAGCATCGGGGTTAACTTTTTACGGTGGGCTGATATTAGCCGGCATTGCGCTTTGGTGGTACACCCGCAAGCACAAAATACCTTTCATCCATTTTGTAGATGTAATGGGTCCGGTAATGATGCTGGCTTATGCTTTGGGAAGGATCGGCTGCCAGGTGTCGGGCGATGGTGATTGGGGTATTTATAATTCGGCTTTTAAAACAACTCCAAACGGAGGTATTCTTCCTGCAACCCAGGCTGATTTTAACAGTGCTTTGGCCACCCATGCTGATTTTTTTGCAAGGCATGAGTCGCACCATGCATTTTTTCCTAAACCGGGCTTTTTAAAATTTCTGCCTGACTGGTTTTTTGCCTATGATTTTCCGCATAATGTAAACGAAACCGGTGTAAAACTGGCTAACTGTACCGATCTGCAATATTGCAATCATTTACCGGCGCCTGTATTCCCTACTTCTTTATACGAGATCATTATATGCCTTATACTGTTTGGCATATTGTGGATGTTAAGGAAGCGGATCAAAATCCCAGGGCTTTTATTTGGAGTTTACCTGGTTTTTAACGGATTAGAGCGTTTTTTTATAGAGCGGATAAGGGTAAATGTAAAAATGGACTTTTTAGGAATGGAGGTGACCCAGGCGCAGCTCATTTCTTCAGGAATTATTATTGCAGGTATTGCTATGATCATTTTTGCCAAAACAAATTATAAAAAGATAAAACCAACGGCTGATTAAATACGTTATAGGATAGTATTGGGGAGAAATTCTGAAGATTGGCGATAGTTTTTGGGCTTGTTGCTCTTAACTATTGATTTTCTTCTTATTTCTGCGTACCTTTGCATGTTATTATTTATATTTAGGCAGAATCCTACGCTTAGTTACCAAAAAGGTTATATACATTTAAGATATGCGTCAGCTCAAAATTGCTACACAGATTACCAACAGAGATTCACAGGCTGTTGAAAAATACCTGCAGGAGATCTCTAAAATTTCCATGATTACACCAGAGGAAGAAACTACACTTGCTCAAAAAATAAAAATGGGCGACCAGCGCGCTTTGGATAAGCTGGTTCAGGCTAACCTTCGTTTCGTAGTGTCTGTTGCCAAGCAATACCAGCACCAGGGTTTGTCTTTAAGTGATCTCATCAACGAAGGGAACCTGGGGTTGATCAAAGCTGCTCAGCGCTTTGATGAAACTAAAGGGTTTAAATTCATTTCGTACGCGGTATGGTGGATCCGCCAGAGCATTTTACAGGCTTTGGCAGAACAGGGCCGTTTGGTACGTTTACCTCAAAATAAGATAGGTACTTATAATAAAGCTAATAAAGCTTATATGGCTTTTGAGCAGGAGCATGAAAGGGAGCCTTCTACCGAAGAGCTTTCTGAGCTGCTTGAAATGAGCGAAACAGAGATCAACAATATTTTCCAGAGCAATACCCGCCATACCTCGCTGGATGCACCGGTGCACGAAGCAGAAGATGTGGCTATGG
>DAOLFI010000192.1:0-6465 GCA_035326385.1 Niabella sp. | reverse complement strand
AGGGTTCATCCTGCTAACAGGAAACGTAACCGGATGGTGGCCGACAATTTCTTATGCGGGAATAATAACAATTCTCATTGGATGGCTCATTGTAAAAATCTCGGATGAAGATTAAAATATTCTTTAAATACCCCGGGTAGCCGAAAACGGGATCATAGAGTAGGCAAATAAAATATTGAATCATGGGACGAGAAATTAAAAAATCAGTTCAAAGCAAAACGCTTTCTGCATCATCTACAGGCAATGACTTTAAAGACAGGTTAGTAAAACTAATCCCTTCAGAAATTATCACCGCCTATATCACGATATCAGGGATCATACTAAGTGCATCAACGATAACAAAAGACAAACGGCTTCTATTTATTATCGTAATAAGTATCTTACTAATTCTTACACCACTTTACCTAAGAAAGGTGAGTGGTGTACAAAAGTCGGAACAGATAATACTATCCACCATTGCTTTTATTATTTGGATAATAGCAACGGGAGGTTTTAAAATTATCTTTCCGGAAGCTACTCTAATTAATTCCGAATTATTTGGATCTGTAATCCTGATTCTTTTTACTATTATAGTTCCGATTTTTTATAAGGGATAGTACATTTCTCCCGTAAGCCGAAAAGGGATCATAGAGTAGGCAAATAAAAAATACAGTTATGAGCTTAACTAACCATCTAAAGAAATCAGGATACGATCTGATTCAAAGTCCTGTAAGAAACCACAAACTACTCCAATTATGGAACAAAAAGGCTTTTGACGAGATAAGTTATTATTACGAACAAGTTTCAGAGGCCTTTAATAGCCCTATACAGTTAGATGTGGTAAAAAATACTGCTTTATCTGTTAATGCCACACAGCAAGAAAATTATAGCTTTAATATTGGAGTTACCATTTTGCAAACACTTTTGCAAACATTAGGGCTTGGCGCATTACAAATTGATGCACATATAAAATCTGGTAAAAAAATAACAATCAGCTACGATCATTCTATAACCAAAGAAGTTCCGCTGGGAAAAATTGATGAATATTTTGCAGCCGCTGATTTCAAACATCGAAATCCCCAGCTACTTAAAAACGCAAACAGGAATAATCTGCATATTATAAATGGAGTACTATACGCCAGCTCCCTGGCCGTTGAAATTGATACTGATTTTAATATAACCGCAGATCTTGTGGCTGAACTTAATAATATAGCTGGCGTAAAAGCAGCTTTTCAAAAAAGCGCTACACAAAAATTAAAAATGACTTCGGAAGGCAACGAAAGCTATCCTATTGCCGTAAAAGCATATAAGCTGGCATTTGTTGTTGGTAAATATAAAAAAGCAATTCTTGTAACAGACACAAAAAATCATTTTTAAACATTTATTTCACCTTCTCACGCAGGTCTCCATACCTGTGTGTTATTAATACTTATCTGAAACCGGATAATATCACTGCACACGCCAGCAACACTTATCCCTTGCTACAAGCCCGCGCAGGAAAAGAAGTAAAATAAAATCAGTATTATATAAAAAAGCCGGCTGAATCATCAACCGGCTTTATTTTTATTGTAATGCTTTATCTATTTCATTTCCTTCTTTTGTCAGTAACTCGTGCATTCCCGGAGCTGTGTTGCTTATAATTTTCCCATCTTTCCCAATTAAAAAATAATGTGGGATAGAGGTCACGTTATATTTTTTTACAGCCGGGTCTTCGTCCCCACCCTCCGCGAGCAGGTTTATCTGGTCGTCCATTTTGTATTTTTTCAGTGCAGCTTTCCACTCCTTTTCGTCCGCATCTATACAAACAGAAACAAAAACCACCTCTTTACCCCTGTACTTCTCATGCAGCTTTTGCGCATAATGGGTAATATCAGAAATGCAGGGACCGCATGTCACCCCCCAAAAATCGATATACACTACTTTCCCTTTAAATGCTGATAAGGACACCTCTTTGCCTTGAGCATCCTTCAGTGTAAAATCTGGGGCAGGGTTTCCGGGCTTCAACGTTACATAAGAGTCGTACCCCTCTGTCAATACTTTTTTCAAAACAGGATCAGTCAGCTCTTCTGTAAAACGGTTGTACACTTTCTCTGTTTCTATAAAATCATCCCTGTCGAAACTAAGTAAGATGCTTTTTGTAATAAACCAGTCCCTTATTTCCGGTATTGCTAACACTGCATTTGCCATATAGTAATTGTGCCGGGCCGCATTTAATTCAATCATTTCCCCTTTAAAAGAGTTGAAAATATCCCTACCTGCAAACCGTGTATAATCAAACAAAAATTCCCTGTACTGCACCGATTTCCAAAAAAAATTAATGTCCAAACGTGTATGCTCCAGCCAGTTTATTACTTTACCGAATTCGGGATTTTTAACCAGGTTCATATCAAGCCGGGGTTGCGGGGAAAAACGACGCCATAAACCATAAGAATGAAGCTTATAAGCATACTGATAGTAAAGATTTACATAAGCAGAAATAAATACATCATAATCCTCATTTGCCTGTATTGCAAGCGCATTCCATTGCTGGTTGAATAAATCAGTTATCATCCGGAATTTTTCTTCCCCGGTTAGATCCGTTTTTTCATATATCGAATGTTCTAAGGCACTAAGGGGTTTTCTAAAATTAAAATACTGGTATAACTGAATACATAATAACTTATCACGAAACTGGCTGTTTGAGTGGATGCTAAAAGTATTCCTGAAATCCCCCTCATCCCAGCTAATAGCAAGGGTATCGCCATCTGCTACTGTAATGGTAATGGGATCATCATTGAGATAAAGAAACATATCCTGCTGCGTCCCTTCAATCTCAAACCGGTGCAAGAAATCTCCCTTTTCATCTACTAACACCGAAGAAGAGCTGTTTTCGAAAAAACCGGTTTGCGCATATTCAAAATACGTTCCCTTAAAATGTTTCACATTTCCTTTCAACCACACAGTTCCAGCATCACTAAAAGATTGGGCATGCAAGAAAAAAGAGAAAAAAATAGCAACAGAAGCCAACACACCTTTTTTCATAAACAATTATTTAACACCAAAATAAAAAATGCCCATGAGAAAACTCAGGGGCATTTCCTTTATTATGTATTCTTTAACTACACTTCCTTCGCTCCTTCCACCAAAACCGTAACATTATTATTCAGCACTTCTACAAATCCACCCAGGATGTTGTAAAAAGCAGCCGGACCATTAAGGCTTGTCTGCAATACTTTCAACTTTCCTTCAGCCAAAGCTGCAATCAGGGGTGCATGTTTATCCAGCACTTCAAAAGAACCGGTAACACCAGGCATCTGCACACCATAAGCATCGCCGCTGAAAATACTGCCTTCGGGGGTTAAAATATTTAGTTTCATTTGAGTATTTAGTATTGAGATTTTAGTATTGAGACTTCTGCATACTCAGACTAATATTCATCACTTAGTCCATTATAAAACGAAAGAATCATTTTGTATATCTGAAAAGCCTCGTTCACCAACATTTCAAATAGTTCCTTTTCTACATATTTGAATCTATAAGCTAATTCTATTTGAGTTTGCGCTTCGTTTATTGAACCCATTGAAAATTCAAGAAAGCGCTTAAACTGTTTATTTGTTCCTCTCCCTGCTCCTTCAGAAATATTACTGGGAACAGAGACTGAACAACTCCTTAATTGCGCTCTTAAACCATATTTCTCCTCCACCGGAAATGCCGCACTTATCTCATAAACCTTCACCACAAAATCCATGGAACGCTGCCAGATCTTTAGCTCCCTGTAATTGTGCATTCCCATTTTCGTAGGTTATAATATTTAGTACTTAGTTGTATTTAGTATTAAGATATCACAACATCATGCCTAAGTATTCAGTATCACTAGTCTAAGTACTTAATACTATTAGTCTGAATACTAAGCGCTTGCTAACAACTTCTTACCTTTTTCAATAGCATCATCAATGTTACCTACCAGGTTGAACGCTGCTTCGGGGTATTCGTCCACTTCACCATCCATGATCATATTAAAGCCGCGGATGGTTTCATCAATCGGCACCAACACTCCTTTCAAACCGGTAAACGCTTCCGCTACATGGAAAGGCTGCGAAAGGAAACGCTGTACTTTACGCGCACGGGCTACGGTCATTTTATCTTCATCGCTCAGCTCATCCATACCCAGGATAGCAATTATATCCTGCAACTCTTTATAACGCTGTAAAATTCTCTTCACCTTGTTGGCACACTCATAATGCGCATCACCCACCACCTGGGGCATCAGGATACGCGAGGTAGAATCCAGCGGATCCACCGCGGGATAAATACCTAAGTCAGCAATTTTACGGCTTAATACCGTAGTAGCATCCAGGTGGGCAAAAGTTGTAGCAGGCGCAGGGTCTGTAAGGTCATCCGCAGGTACATACACCGCCTGTACAGATGTAATAGAGCCGTTTTTAGTTGAAGTGATACGCTCCTGCATCAGTCCCATTTCAGTAGCAAGCGTAGGCTGGTAACCCACCGCTGAAGGCATCCGGCCTAAAAGCGCTGATACCTCAGAACCCGCCTGTGTGAAACGGAAGATATTATCTACGAAGAAAAGGATATCCCGGCCCTTGCCTTCACCATCTCCGTCACGGAAATATTCGGCAATAGTCAAACCACTTAAGGCTACTCGTGCACGGGCTCCCGGAGGTTCGTTCATCTGTCCGAATACGAAAGTCGCTTTTGAATCAGCCAGCTCTTCAGTTTTAACTTTGCTCAAATCCCAGCCACCTTCTTCCATGCTATGTTTAAAGTCATCGCCATATTTCATGATACCGGCTTCAATCATTTCACGCATCAGGTCATTACCTTCACGGGTTCTTTCACCCACACCGGCAAATACTGATAAACCAGAGTATGCTTTCGCAATATTGTTGATCAGCTCCTGGATCAATACCGTTTTACCCACACCGGCACCACCAAACAAACCAATTTTACCACCTTTTGCATAAGGCTCAATCAGGTCGATTACCTTGATACCTGTAAATAATACTTCTGAAGCAGTGCTCAGGTTTTCAAAAGCCGGGGGCTGCGCGTGAATAGGGCGACCGTTTTCTTTTGAAACTGCCGGCAGTCCATCAATAGGATCGCCGGTTACGTTAAAAAGACGGCCTTTGATCGCTTCGCCGGTAGGCATTGCAATAGCTTTTCCGGTGTCGCGTACTTCAGTGCCGCGAACAAGGCCTTCAGTACCGTCCATTGCTATAGTACGTACACTATCTTCACCTAAATGTTGCTGAACTTCAAGCACAAGCGTTTCGCCATTTTCTTTTGTCAGCTCAAGCGCGTTATAAATTTCGGGGAGGGCCTCATCAAACTGAACATCGATCACCGCTCCGATAACTTGTTTAATTTTACCAACTTTTGCCATATTATTGAGGTGTGGTTATTTTTGTGGCTGCAAAAGTAAGGCTTCTACGCGTATAATTGTGCACCCGGTTTACAAATTATTCACATTTCACCTGTTGGGCTAAATTAAAAAAGTAAAAACACCAAGATTCCATTTCCTTCACTACCACTTCTTTATAATATAATTTATTACAATATTTATTTTAACTGCAGCTTTTTATTATAATTACAAGTATTTTTGCCTGCAAATCACAGTACCTTATAGATTAACCTATATATGAGCTTCAGACTACCATTACTTATCGCTTCTGTTTTTACTATAATATCAGGATCCTGTAACCTTTTCGACCTTAAAACGGAGGAAGATCATTTGCCAAAGGAAGAAAAAGAGATCACGAAAGTGGATATTACTATTGATACTTCCAACTCCTTTAACTCGCTTTTTATTGATAGCACTGATCTAAGGACAATTTTAGAGCTGAATAACCTGGGCGATACCCTGTTCAACCGCATCAAAAGTTTTTATAACAGCCGCAACTACCAATATGCATGGTTCTCGAAAGAAGGCTTGCCCGAGCACACCGTTTCTTTCTGGAACCTCCTGAAAAACTACCTTAACTATTCTAAAGATTCTGCCGTTTATAATAAATGGCTGAACGATAAAATGGAGACCCTGATAAGAGTTCAGTCCATCCGTCCCAAAAACGACTCTCTTTACCAGAATGCAGAGCTGCTTCTTACCAGGTATTTTTATACTTATGCCGATCATGCATACGCTGAAGACCCTGATTTCGATATCAAATCCCTCGAATGGTATATCCCTAAAAAGAAACTGACACTGGAAGCCATGCTCGACTCTATACTTACCCGGCACGGACAATATGCCGATGAGTATGCTCCTCAAAACCCGCAGTATCTTATGCTGAAGGGTCAGCTGCTTAAATACAAGCAAATAAAAGACAGCGGAGGCTGGGCTGCAGTAAACAGCAAAGTAGAAGTAATGAAAAAGGGCTATACTGACCCTGCTGTAAAAGCGTTAAAAAAGCGCCTGAAAACAGAAGGCTTTTTAGACGGCCCTGACAGCACTTTTACCAACGTTTATGACTCAGCCCTTGCCCGGGCAGTAAA
>DAOLFI010000191.1:0-6475 GCA_035326385.1 Niabella sp. | reverse complement strand
GCCTGCCTCAGAAATATCTGGAATAAGATTGCGCGAGCGGCGGTTATTATCGCCATAATATGGATCAGGATATACCTTGTTATGGACCAAACTGTTTAAAACCGTTCCTGGCACAATTGCCGGCAACCAGCCCTCAGCCTTATAAGTAACAGAAGAAATAATTTCTCCGGAACCAGCCTCACTTGCTTTTTGCATATACCAGGCAGCTCCCGGGCTTTTACCAGGTTTTAAAAATACAGACTGTGCCGCAGAAGGGCTCATTTCAAAACCAGCCTGCTGTGCATTTGAATGCAGCAATTGTATGGTAACAATAACTGTAAATAAAAAACGGTTTGCTTTTAACATAAAAAATACATATTGAAATATCATGAAACACTGAGGAGGTCAATATCTCAGGTTGTAGTTAATAATTTGTTCAGGTATCCGGGATAACTTTCGCCATTAGCAGACCCGTCACCTTTAGTTATGCTGTCTCCAAAACATACTATACCGCTTTTAGGCAAATTGTGGTACATGATATAATCATATACGGCAAGCGCCATAAACCGGTAGCCGTTTGGCGTAGGGTGAATACCATCCGTTTTATTGGAGTTGGCTTCATTCTGAATCAGCGAATCTTTGTCCTTTCCGATTTTTCCAACGGCCAGGAACCTTTGCTCCATATCCAGAAGATGCGCTTTATATTGTTTTGCAATTTTCCGAATAACATCATTAACCTGCTTTCTCCTGCCGCTCACACCTTCAGGGTTATAAAAAGATGCCGGGTGGCGGGTAAGCAAATAAGGCTCATACGCAGGGAGAATAGTCATCAGCAGTAATTTGCTCTTACTTTTCACAATACGTTCAGACAGTTTCGAAAGATTTTTTTCGTATTGATCAACAGGCACATGCTTTACACTGTTCATATCATTAGTGCCTATCATCAAAATAGTAAGTTTGGGCTGATAGGTAAGACAATCTTTGTCAATACGCCCCAACAGGTCAACTGTATTATTTCCGCCAATACCACTATTGACAGCCGGCTGGCCTCCTTTGTTTATAAACGCTGCTCCTGTTACCGTTTTGTGCTCTGACTGTGCCGGCAAATGGTCAGCAATAAAAAGTGCGGCCATACAGGAAACACCCTGACTGATAAAACGCTTTCTGGAATATATCATCATCGTTTCATTAACTATTATTTCATTACAGGCACAAATAATACGGCATCTGCGGCTACGGCGCCATTGGCATTTTGATTGGATATTTCCACATAGGATTTTCGTCCTTTGGGTAACGTATATAGTCCAAGCTCTACCCACTTTCCGGATGTCTGGCCTGCTATCTTTATATCTTTGCTGTGAACAGTCTTCAATACCGGGCGCTTTCCATCGTGTACTTTAAGCTGCAGCACATCAGAGGCTTTTTGCAGTCTCGGGTAATAAAAATAAATTTTATAGCTGCCCGGATTTTTAATGTAAGGCTCAAAACGCACACTGGCGGCGGATTTGGTATTGTTGGATAAAAATGAGGGACCATAGCCTCCTGTACTTTCCTTTTTCCATTCCCCCGAAATCGTTTTAACTTCGCTGTCATCAACAAGTATTTCCGGGGTACTACTATCGGCCAGCGGATCCTCCTTTAATTGTTGTTGCAAAGATTTTATACTTACCTCCTGCACCCCAACACTCTTATTAATAGCCAATGAAGCGGCCATAGCAGCAGATTGCCCCAGCACCATAAACACGGGTTCCATCCTGATAGAGCCATAGGCAATATGACTTGCGGACAGGCACACCGGAACAAGCAGATTGGTGCATTCCTTCCGGTCAGGTGTAATAGAACGGTACGCTATGGGAAAAGGCTGTACCCCTTTGATCTGTACATCTCCCTCATTCTTAACCATGCCATTCCATACGATACGTTGCGCGTTATGAGAGTCCATTGTATATGCGGCCATGCCCACACCATCATCCACAATTTCCCTGCCTTCACAATTGGCCTGTGTCATTACGTATTCACCAACCATACGTCGCGCCTCCCGGATATAAAGCTGAGGAGTCCAGTGCTGTGATTCCAAATATTCATCTTTCGGATATCCCCACTTCAGCATCTGTTCTCTAAGATGTACCGGCATTCTCACGTCATGCCCAATGAAATACAAAAGTCCCTTTGTATAATCTACATGATTCTGGAAGATGTTTGCTCTTGTTGCGTAATCACCATCGGGATAGTTATAATTCATCCCGATCATATCTGTAGAGAAAGGTCCCTGGTTATTGATATCTGTTTTGCGGTTAGGCATCAGGTCTATTTTCAGGATCTCACCGAGACTCTTTGCAGGCTTTACAGAAAGGTAACGTAGTAACAGTTCGTACCGGGTAGAATCGTAGTTATCAGGACGCTTTATGGGTAATTGATTTTCGGAATCGCTGCTCAGGCAGATCCTGAAATTATAAGCCTGTATTTTTTTATCACCGGAACCAGCTTCACTTAATGGTTGAGCGCTGATGCCCCATAACAGTCCGCTCTCTGGTTTTCCAGGTATCACGTACGGGTCTACACCATCAGGGAACTGGTGCTTTTCTCTTAACTGCACACCATTATAGGTTTCTTTATATTGAGCATTGGATTCTCTTCCCGTTGTATAACTGACTCCGGCTTTTGCCATCAGGTCTCCTTCATAGGAGCAATCAATGAACTGTCTGGCTTTTACCTGTACCAGCCCTGAAGACCCGTTGGAATTTTCTAGTTCTACTGATTGTATAACGGTCCCTGACTTATTGACCTTACGTAACCTTTTCCCATATACAACCCGGCAACCCGATCTTTTTATGTAATCAAGAAATATCGCTTCGGCAACTTTGGGCTCGAATATCCATTGCTCAAATTTTCCATAGTGCTGCCCAATACGCCGGTAAAAATCCCTGGCCAACCCGGTAACCACATATTTATTGCCAATATCAGTGAAACCTAATCCACCTGCAGATAAACCACCCAACCGATATCCAGGCTCAACCAGTACTACTGTCTTTTTTTGAAGTGCTGCTGTATAAGCTGCTATAACACCAGCAGATGTGCCTCCATACACACAGATATCAATGTTAAAGACACTTTCAATGGATTGAGCCCTCGACAATGAAGAGATAAGAATGCTGAAATAAACGATTATCTTATGCATATAATTTTTAAAAAATCATTTCCTGAGTTGTTCTTTAATTTTTAACGTAGGCTAGCAAGTTCAACAATATACTATGATCATTATCGCTATTACCAGAGATAGACATCATTATACACATCAGCATCTCTTATACCATCTTATAACACTTTATCTGGGCCTAAATGATCGCAGCTTATTTCACTATAAGTGCAGCTGCGCACCACAGATAAGGTGCCTGTCCGTGAAGGTCGCCCGCATTGCGTGGACGGTCGTAATAATATTGCTTATCATTTTTTTTACCGGTACCGATACAAACTTCTGTTACATTATTCCGTTTGTCGATATAGGAGATCATAGCTAACCATGCTTTTCGGGCTGCAGAGGCATATTCAGCAGCATCTAGCCACCCTTGCTGAACGCCTATAATAAATGCATAGGTGAACATCGCTGTTCCGGATGTTTCGGACCAGAAATCCGCTTCATCAATAAGCTGGTTCCACATGCCGTTGGGCCTTTGATAACTTTTCAGGCTTTTCATCATTTTCAGGTAACCTTCCATAATGCGCGGACGGTCTTTGTGATCCTCGGGCATCATACGCAAAAGGTCAGGCATACCTACCGCCATCCAGCCATCTCCTCTTCCCCAATAATAAGGTACATCCGGCGCATGATAGAAAAGCCCGTTGGGACGCTGCAGCTCATCTAAGTACATCACCATTTCTTTCGCTGCACGGTCAAGATATTTTCTGTCGCCGGTTACTTTATATGCCTCGCCCTGTACTACTGTGATCATGTACATGTCGTCAATCCACAGGCGTGTTTGCCAGGAAAAACCTTTATCAGCCCAGGCTCTTTCCTCACGGTTTGCATTCTTTGGCAGTTCCCATTGCGTATCGGCATACTCCAACCCTATTTTCTTGTAACGTTCGTCCTTTGTTATCTGGTACAGTTTCAGTGCCAGGCTGCCAAACATATTGTAGTCCACATGGTTCATAGGAGGTAGCAGCGCTTTTTCATAAGTGAAAAAAGGTTCGAACTTATCCTGCAGGAGCTTAATGAGTTTGCGGTCATTTACTTTCATTGCATAGTCAAGAGCACCATTCCAGGTACATACCTCGGCATAGTGTATCCACCGGGCAGCATAAAGATCATGCCTGCCGTCCACAAAATGATAGCCTAATCGTTTGCCTACCTCTTTGGGCGTTGATCCCTTTGGAAATTTAGCAAGCAAGCCCTGTTGGGCAAACAATAACTGAAAAGAGAAAACCGCCAACAGCGATAAAAATAGTTTTTTACACATACTCTGTTTTTATTGAACTTGTTTAAATTTTAATAATTACTTATAACCCTATCCTTAATTCGTATCTTCATCAGCCACTGCATCCTGCCAGTTAGTCCATATTTCAGTATTGGTATCATAACCATTATAGCCGGCTAATATAGCTTGCATGCGATATTTCTAAAACGGCGCCCTTGCCTGCTCCAATACTAAAAACGCCGGCTGTGCTGGTTTTTGTACTAATGCCAGTTCCTTTTACCACCACGGTGGCATCAGCCAACCCGGTACCTAAAGAGTCTGTAATCTTCCCCGTTATAACCTGCTCCTGTGCATAGGTATCAAAAGAGAGCAACAGTAAAAATACCAGGAGTGAAAATAATTTTAGTAATAAACATTTTCTATACAGGGTAAAGGCTGCGCATTGCCTGATTCTTTTGAAACTTTTCTTCATAATAGTCTTTTAATCGTTTCCAAATGAAATTCGAGCGTATCATTTCTGATAGTGAGGTTATTGCAGATGGCCTGTTTACTCTCCCGGCAACTATAAAGAGTCTTGCGTTACAGGCGCAATCGTTTAAACCTTCGCACTTTTCCAGGTGTAAAGCAACAGAACATTTTTTGCATACCCTATTCAACATTTTGTCGAATCGTTCCAAATTATCCCGCAAAACATTTTTACTCAAATACTTTATAACTCATTATATAATATGTTAATGCTCTGTCAAAAGGAATAAAAATGTCTGTTCCATACCTGTATTTCCAGTTTATTAAGCACACCTATGCCTGTTTAACTATGTACACGTTGTTCAATTATTTGTCTAATTGTTTCAAAAAGATGCAGCCCTCTCTTTACAATACATTGATTTTAAATAGGTTTAGAATCATAGTTTGTTCCAGCACCGCTGACAACCTGTTGAAAGGCTTATAACGTTTTAATAATTTTGTGATGCAGCGAGTTTATTGTTACATATTCTTTCTTATTCGATTGCACTCATAGAAATACTCAAAACTTTTATCAATCAGATGAAAAAATCACGTCGCATATTTATTAAGCAGGCTTCAGTTGCCGGTGCCAGCATTATCTTATCCAATAATGTTTTCAGTGCTAAAAGTTACAGCCGTATTTTGGGTTCGAACGACCGCGTTCGGGTTGGTGTAGTAGGTTTTTCAGATCGCCACCGCTTCTCTCATATGCCCTGCTTTATAAATCATTACAAGGAACTGAATTTTGAAGTTGTTGCTGTTGCTGATATATGGAAACTGCGCCGCGAACAGGGGGCTGCCATGTGGAAGGAAAAAATGCAGAATAATGTAAAGGCCTTCCGCAATAATGAAGAAATGTATAACAGCAGGATGGTTGACGCTGTATTTATTGGCACAGCCGATTTTCAACATGCTTTGCATACTATAGAAGCGGTAAAAGCAGGTTGCGATGCCTATGTTGAGAAACCTTTTGCAGAAACGATGGAAGACAATCGTGCGGCACTTAAAGCAGTAAAAGAAACCGGAAAAATTGTACAGATAGGCTCGCAGCGCCGCAGTGGGGCCAACTATCATGCGGCTAATGAATTTATAAAATCCGGAAAATTCGGACCCATTACTATGGTCGAATTAACCTGGAATGTGAACCAGCCGGGACGTTGGCGCCGCCCCGAGTTGCTGAAAGAATTGAAGGAGCAGGATACCGACTGGAAGCGGTTTTTAATGAACCGTCCTTTTGAAAAATTCGATCCCCGCATTTATCTCGAATATCGTCTGTTTTGGCCTTACTCATCCGGCCTCCCGGGTCAGTGGATGAGTCATCAAATAGATACGGTACACTGGTTTACTGGTCTTAAACATCCGCGCAGCGTGGTTGCCAATGGTGGAATTTATCAATGGAAGGATGGCCGCCGCAACTGGGACACTATTATGGCAACTTTTGATTATGGACCGCAGGATGACCTTACCCAAGGTTTCCAGGTAACCTTTGGATCGCGTATGCACAATGGAGAAGAACGTCCTTCAGAAATATACTATTCCAACGGCGGTACGCTTAACCTGGATACCAATAAAATAAG
>DAOLFI010000190.1:0-6494 GCA_035326385.1 Niabella sp. | reverse complement strand
TTTCAAAACTTACTTCATCATCTGCAATATTATAGCGGTGTGTTTCAATTTTATCAGATAAAGGATTGTCCCTGTCTCTGTCTACAATATCAAAACCCTGACCGCCAAAGAAGTTGTTCATATTATCAAAATAGCCATCGCCACCGTAAATAAAATAAGGATGATAATTCTTTTGTTTGAGAAGAGTAGCAATAGAAAAAATGCCCTGATTACCGGGCCTTCTTACAATACTATTGCCGGGTGTTGGCGGAACACACAAGGTGAGCGCTTCCATTCCTCTTACGGTTCTTGTGCCGGTTGCGTATAAATTGGTAAAGAAAATACTTTGGCTGGCAAGGCTGTCATAATTAGGTGTAAGGTTCTCTGCATTGCCAAATGCTTTTAAAAAATCGCTGCTAAAACTTTCTATCGCAATGAGGATGATATTGGGGCGGATTTCATTTGCTCCTTTTGTAATTCTGCTGATGTCGTCCCATTGCCCGGAGGTGTAGTGCTGATTTCCCTGTAAAAGATTTTTCTTCAATAATCTATACGCTTCTTTTTCTTTCAGTTTTGGATAAAATGTGCCGTAATCCAGTTCATTTGATCTGAAGGCAGCAAAAAAAGAAAAAACACCGTTCTTTCCCAGTTCGTTTATTACAAGATTATTACTGAAATCTGCCTGCTTGTTCTTCATTATTATCAATAGCAACAATGCAGTTAACAATACAGGAAGTGCGTAAGCCATCCTGGTACGGATAGGTTGCTTGTCTGAAAATGTATGGCTGAAAACTCCTGTTTTAAGCAGCAGTATAAGCGTACCAGCTACCAGGG
The DNA here is from genome assembly GCA_035326385.1 of Niabella sp. Classification (GTDB taxonomy): domain Bacteria; phylum Bacteroidota; class Bacteroidia; order Chitinophagales; family Chitinophagaceae; genus Niabella. The sequence goes on along the minus strand of DAOLFI010000190.1, from coordinate 5,681 downwards.
CAATTAAAACGGCAATGATTAATGGTAAAGGGTACGATTGGTTGATGTTGGAAATAACTTCATAAGTGTATATCAGGTAATCTACTGCAATAAAATTGAACCTTACACCAAACTCATCCCAGAAGGGTAGCTCCGCCATTAAACTGAAAAAGGTAATAATAAGTATGATGGAAAGATAGGCATACGTAAAAATCCTATCTGTTAGTGAACCGATCCATTTTTGGGGAAACAACAGCAGGTAAACCGCATATAGCAACAGGAAGGATAGCCCTGTAGCTATATCAAAAGTAAATCCTGTAAAAAAGGCTCTTAAGAGATAAAGTAAACTGAGATCAGCATCTTTTGCCGACCACATAAGAAAAATGATTCTTGTTATAAATGAAAGAACGATATATAATCCTAAAACCGAGAATAATGCAGAGAACCTGCTGTTTGCCAGCTTTCCCAATGCCCCCCATAAGCTTTTTCTGATGTTCATATTTTATTTGTTAGAAGCGGGCGAAGTTACAGGATCAGAGAAAATGATTATTGTTAATGGCAGATGAAATACTATTTTCTGTTTTCCAGGATAAAGAATTACATTTTTTTCAAGGTTTTTTCAAAAGTATTCAGGTTCCGGGATGTGAAACAATCCTTAAGGTGCTTCTTTCCTAATATCTTCCCGAATTCAGAATCAAGAGTACTTCCCTTAGGTACTTTCCAATAGAAATTACTTTCCCGGATTTGGGCGCTTTCTCCCGCTGCTTTCTCCGATTTTTGAAATGCTTCCATTAATGTTTTTTCAATTCCTTCAACTCCTGCAAAGCTATATATGTGAAATCCGGGATCGGCCTCAAAAGGGTTATTGCTGAAAATTGATTCAACCTCATTTTTGTCTTTTATAAAAAGAAAGGCTTCGTAACCAAAGTGCTCCGACATCGCTTTTTCAAGCAGTTTTTTTAATTCTTTTTTATTTTTACCGGATGAAAACAGGATGTTTCCTGAGGCCAGCACCGATGATGCATTTTTCATTCCTGCTTTTTCAAACACAGAACATACTTCCGCCATTTTCATTGCAGTTCCTTTTACGTTTACGCCACGCAAAAAAGCGCAGAACTTAGTAAGCCGGGTATTGGTTGCTTCTTTCATTTTGGACTGTTTTGGTTAAAACTGCAAAATAAATTTTTTTATTGGTTGTATTATCCATTCCGAATTATTAAAATGCTACTGAGAAAATATGCCTGTTGTTTTCAAAACTATAGGCTGCTTTCCAATTGTGGACGCGGCATATTTCACCAACGATAGATAAACCCAATCCGCTTCCGCTATTGTTGGCTGACAGCCTCGAAAATCTTGTAAACAATGCATCTGGATGAAGTTCCTGTTTTCCCGGGTTAGCAACTTCAAAGACTGAGTTTGACAATTTTACAACTATAGCATCTCCCGGCGGGGAGTGACGGATAGCGTTAATTAAAAAATTATTGATCAGCACTTCGGTTAAGCCACTATTCCCTTTCACTTCAACACCGGGTTGAATATCGGTTCCGATATTTATATTTTTCTCTTTAACATGTTCTTGCAGCCCGTCCATACATTGAAGCAGCAATGTATCAAACCTGGTAAGCTCCGAACTGTCAAACTGGTGGTTTTCTATTTTCGCCAGCAGCAATAAATTTTTATTAATGCGCGTAATACGTGTCAATGCCCTGTTTATCTCTTCAATGATCTGGTACTGACGGTCTGTTACGGTTTCTTTCTGAAGCAGTACATCCAGCTTGTTTTTAATGATCGCCAATGGTGTTTGCAACTCATGCGAGGCGTTTTCGGTAAATTCTTTCTGGGTCTTATATACCGAAATATTATGATCCAGTAATTTACTTAATGCCCTATTCAGCTCTTCAAATTCAAGCGTGTCCGATTTATCAAAGACGATAGGCATTTGATTATTTAAATTGAACGTTTTCAGTTTTGATAATGTACCTCTGAATGGTTTCCATAACCGGGCGGAAAGCCTCCTGTTTAACAGTAAAAAACCCATAACCAGGATCAGGAAGAATAACAGCGTAACTATTGCAATGGCTGCAACCGTCTCTTCGGTTTCCTCTACATTAGTCTCTACCGTTAGGTAATAAGGCGTGTTATTGATATGGATAAGTCTTACCAGCCCTCTGAAGCGGTCAATATCTTTATGTGTTGCATAAGGATTTTGTCTTAAAACGGTATAGGTACTGTCCGGGTAGGCAGTTATTGCGCTTGCTTTCCTTAAACTTGTCCCGGGTTGTATTTTATTCCATAAAATAATGCTTTCAGCAAGCATGGTATCACTAAGGTTCAGCCTGTTTAGTCCGATTTCGGTTCTGCCCGCAATTATTTCGTTGTTTTCATCTAATTCACTTAGCCATATACCGTCCACCAGGTAGTAATAGGCAGGAACGCTGGCTGCTAAAACAATAAGCGAATAAACAGCAAAGGTTCTCAGTGTTTTATTCAGTAGTTTCTTCATCCTTCCCATTTATAGCCCGTTCCGTAAACTGTTTTTAAATAATTATCACAGCCCGCTTCGTTGAGTTTTTTCTTTAAGTTTTTCACATGAGCGTACACAAAATCGTGATTGTCCAGCATATCGGCAAAATCACCCGAAAGGTGCTCTGCCAGTGTGCTTTTGGAGATAACCCTGTTCTTATTGCCTATAAAATAGATCAGCAGATCGAACTCTTTCCTGGTAAGTGCTATAACGCTGTCATTAACCGAAACGGTTTTTGCCGGCAGGTTTATCTGCAGTTCATTTTGAATTACAATATTGGCATTGCTGAACTGTTTCCTGCGAATAACGGAATATATTCTTGCGGCTAATTCGGAAAGGTGGAATGGTTTGGTAAGATAATCGTCTGCACCAATCTGCAAACCGGTGATCTTATCTTCCAAAGCATTTTTTGCAGAAATAATAATAACGCCATCCTGCTTATCCAACTTTTTCATCGCTTTCAGCAGGTTTATGCCGTTGCCGTCCGGCAGCATAATATCCAACAGAATACAATCATAATGATATAGCTCTATTTTATCCAGCGCCTGATCATAGTTAGCTGCAAACTCGCATAAATAGCTTTCTTCCGAAAGGTATTCGGCGATACTTTTAGCAAGTTCTTCCTCGTCTTCTATAATCAGGATCTTCATTTTACAAATGTATTGTTTGAATTTTGAAGAAATTCTGAATGATAACAGGGTAAACGAATCTTAAATTCAAGCCAAAAGCCATTCATTCGGTCAATTAAGCTCCAAGGGCTGACAGGATTATAAAATAAGAAGAAGCCCGCTAAAGAACTCCGCAGGGAGTGACATAAAGCACAGAAGCTTTTAAAATCAGATGCGTTAACCCCTGTGAATGATGGTTATGTTTTAATATGCTTTATATTGGTTTTCTTCAGGAACCTGGCGGTTAAAAAAATCGCTGAAAGGCTCAGCCCGCAAATAAAACCGATCCAGATGCCTTTTTCTGCCATTCCAAAATGAAAGGCCATTAAATATCCCGATGGAATACCTAATACCCAGTAAGCAACAAAAATAAATACTGTAGGAATGTTGACGTCTTTGATGCCACGGCATAGTCCGGCGCTGGTGGCCTGCACAGCATCAGGGATCTGGAAAGCTGCTGCAAAAAGCAGTAAAGCTGCTGCAATGCCCACTACCTTTTCTTCGTGGTTAAAAAGCAGGGGTAAATATTGCCTGAACAGGATAAAAAGCAGGCAGCATATAGTGCCGTAAGCTAAAGCCAGGATCATAGTACTTTTCCCGATTACCGATATTCTTTTCCAGTTGGTGCTGCCAAAAGCATGGCTTACACGTATTGAGCCGGCCTGCGACAAGCCTAAAGAAACCATGAAAGCAAAAGAAGCACAGCTCAGGGCTATCTGATGCGCTGCTTGCTGCGCTGCGCCAATGGTTCCTACTAAGATACCTGATACTGCAAATGCCCCGGCTTCCATGCCAATCTGTAAGCTGCTGGGGATCCCTATTTTCAGCAGCTGTGCAATAGTACTTTTTTTGAGTACCCACTGGTTTTTAGCTACTGCCATGTACTTTTTAAATATTTTATGGTTGAGTATTACATAGCCTAACGCCAGAAAAATAAGGATGCGTGTAATAAGCGTGGCATAACCCGCACCTACCAGCTCCAGCCGCGGAAATCCCCAGTTGCCATAGATCAGCAGCCAGTTTAAGAACACGTTCAGTGGTATAGCTGCTACAGACAATGCCATGGCTGTTTTGGTATATTGTAATCCGTCGGCAAACTGCTTTAAGGTCATAAATAAGACCATGGGGATAATGGAAAAGCTCATAAGCGTCATGAACGGCATGGCAAGGGCCACTACTTCAGAATCCTGTTTAAGATGCAGCAGGATATTGCGGCCAAAGAATAATGCCAGCGAAATGATCACACCGGATAAAGCGCAAAGCCAGAACCCGTTATAAAAATAGTGTGATACCTGCTGCTTGTCAAACTTGCCATGCGCCAACGATACCATTTGTGCTACAGAAATAGTAATGCCTATTCCAAAAATAAATGGGATATTAATGACGTTTAAAACGAGGGCTGCTGCAGCCAGCTGTTTATAGCCTGTGTAACCGATCATAGCAGTGTCGATCAGGTGGAGGCTCATTTGTGCCAGTTCTCCGAAAATAATGGGTAAAGCCAGTTTTATCGTATTCCTGGCTTCAGTTTTATAGAAGTACATTTTGTTTTTTTAGTTATCAACAAGCCTCCAGCACCATCGCGCTGGCACCGCCGCCGCCATTGCAGATGCCGGCAGCACCATATCTTGCTTTTTGCTGATGCAGCACATGAATAAGTGTTACAATGATCCTGGCGCCACTGGCGCCCAGGGGATGTCCCAGCGATACAGCAGCGCCGCCATTAACGTTTACTTTTACAGGGTTGAGGTTCATACGCCTGGTATTTTCAATCCCTACAACACTGAAAGCTTCATTAAGTTCCCAGAAGTCAATATTATTTATTTGTAAGCCCGCTTTGGCAATGGCTTTGGGAACGGCAAGGGAAGGGGTAGTGGTAAACCATTCCGGTGCCTGCTCAGCATCGGCATAAGATAGTATTTTTGCTATGGGCTTTAATCCCAGCGTTTCGCATTTTTCTTTACTCATTAACACCAGGGCGGCTGCTCCGTCGTTCATGGTGCTGGCGTTGGCTGCTGTTACGGTACCCTCCTTTTTAAAGGCAGGGTTTAAAGAAGGTATCTTATCAAATTTAACGTTGAAAGGTTCTTCATCTTTATCAAAAATAATGGGTTCACCTTTTTTTTGCGGGATGGATACCGGAACTATCTCCCCTGTAAACCTGCCTTCATTCCATGCGCTCTGACTGCGCTTATAGCTTTCTACAGCAAAGGCATCCTGCTCTTCCCGGCTGATATGACATTCGCCGGCACACAGCTCGGCTGCCATACCCATTGCGCTGCCGTCATATACATCGGTCAATCCATCTTTGGCAAGACCATCAACCAGGCTGGTATTACCGTATTTGTTGCCCCATCTCAGGGAAGGCATATAAAAGGGCACATTGCTCATACTTTCCATACCTCCGGCTACTACAATAGCTGTGTCGCCCAACAAAATGCTCTGCGCTGCCTGTGCAATAGCTTTCATACCGCTGGCGCATACTTTATTTACAGTAGTGCAGTTCACTTCAT
>DAOLFI010000189.1:0-6514 GCA_035326385.1 Niabella sp. | reverse complement strand
AAAATGCCTGGGGAATTTGTGATGAAGACATATATAAACAGGCCATCAGGTATGCAGATAAAAGCAGCGCAGCCCATACCCCTTTCTTCCAGTTTGTGATGACAACATCTAACCACAAACCTTATACTTTTCCTGAAGATAAAATTGACCTGCCGCAAGGCAACAGGAATGCAGCCGTAAAATATACCGATTATGCGCTGGGGAAATTCATTGCGGAAGCACAAAAGAAACCCTGGTTTAAACATACAGTATTTGTTATTGTAGCCGATCATTGCGCCAGCAGTGCCGGCAAATGGGAAATTAATATTGACAAGCATCATATCCCTGCAATCATTTACAACCTGCCCCGCAAACCACAAAGAATAGACAGGCTGGCTTCGCAAATTGACCTAATGCCGACACTGTTCGGATACCTGAACTGGAACTATGTTACAGCTTTATATGGAAAAGATATTAACCAAATGAAACGGGGAGAAGAGAGAGCTTTTATTGGCAATTACAGAACCTTGGGCATGCTGAAAGAAAACCTGTTTTCCCAAATTGATGACCGTAAAAGAGTGACGCAATTCAGGGTATCGGCAAAGGACCAATCCTTTTCTGAACAAAAAAATCTAAACAAAGAATTGGTGAATGAAACCATTTCCTATTATCAAACAGCCAGCGAGCGGTTTAAGAATGGTAAGATGAGGGAGTGATTGGCTGATAAGCTAAAAAACCATTCGGGAATTTTCAAATACCAGGCAACCCCTTAAATTTCTTGCCTTATGGAAAGTTGTGCCGTTAAAAATCTTTATAATTTGGCATTTAAAAATTTCAACCAGCAGGCCGGGTGGCCGTATAGTAAAATATCCGGCAAAACGGATCAAAGTGATAAAAGACTGTCCGGTTGAGTTGAAACAGCAAGGTATTCTGATAATCGAAAATCAGGCAAAAACATTCCAATGAAAAAAATGGCAACTACCCTGCTCAAAGCCGGTTTCATAACGGGAAGCCTGGATATCCTGTTGGCATTTGTTAACGCGTGGTGGAGTTCAGGCGTTTCGCCGAAGCGTGTTCTGCAGTTTATAGCAAGCGGATTGACAGGCACAAAAGCATTTCAGGATCCGGACGGTATGGCTTTACTGGGTCTGGCAATACATTTTTTTATTGCTTTTTTCTGGACGGCTGTTTTCTTTTTCTGCTACCCACTATTTAAAGGTGTGGTTCGTTCGAAGTTTATGCAGGGAGTGCTTTACGGTGTCTTTGTCTGGTTAATAATGAATGTAGTAGTATTGCCTGTAAGCAATACACCAAAATCAGGGTTTCAATGGTCAGATGCAATGAAAGGAACAGGCATACTTATTATTGCCATTGGATTTCCGGTGGCACATTTTACCCGCATATATTATCAGGAAAAAGAGATCAGATTGAATAAAAAATAATCAACGATGAGAAAAGTAGTTTTAGATTTAGCAGTAACCTTAGATGGTTTTATAGAAGGACTTAATGGCGAAACCGACTGGTGCATTATGGATGATGATATGGACTTTGATGATTTTTTATCAACTATTGACACCATTTTTTATGGCAGAATAAGCTATGACACCTGGGGAAACTTTCAGCCGGAAAGTAGCGCCATGGAAACTGAGAAAAATCTCTGGAAAAGTGTTCATGCAAAGAAAAAATATGTTTTTTCAAGTAAAAGCAGAGTTGATAGTAAAGCAATATTTATACATGCAGATATAACAGAGAAGGTCTCCGAAATAAAAAAGCAAAGCGGAAAAGATATCTGGCTTTATGGCGGGGCAAGCCTTATCAGGACCTTTATCAATCTAAGGCTGATTGATATTTACAGGATATCAGTACACCCGGTAGCTTTAGGTAACGGGAAGCCTTTATTTGAAGATCTGAAAGAACGTTTAGCATTAAAACTGATCAAAACCAACGTTTTCAGATCAGGCGTTGTGCAGCTTATTTATGAACCTAATAAACAGAACGTGTAAGCAACCTCTTTAAATTTATATTGTAAAATCCAGTATGTTTTCAATATGTTATCTGACAAAAAAGTTATACTCAATCATCTTACGGTAAAGGACGCATATTTTTTTTACAAACTGTACGCGCATCCGGAACTAATTGTAAATTTTGATGAAAGTCCTTTTTTACAAAATGAAACACCGGTACAATTTACAGAACGGATCATTTCACACTGCGAATATATATTCACCATCAGGCCGGCTGACCATCCAAACCTGGTTATTGGCGATTGCGCTTTACACCATTGGGATAAACAAAAAGAAGAAATCGTTATTGGAGGTTCGCTGCTCCCCGAATATTGGGGGAAAGGCTATATGCAGGCAGCATTTGAATTGTTAACAGGAATTGGGTGTAAAAACATTGCTTGGATCCACAAAAACAAGGAATGTTAAAGCCATACGTCTTGTTGAAAAAATGGGATTTGTAAAATATAAGGCTGACGAACAAGACACGCTAATGAAAAAAGAAATCTGAAAATAAAAAAACAAAATATGGGGAAAAGTAAATTACTTCAAATGCACAATATGGGAATCGTTGTAGAAAACCTTGATAACGCGATATCCTTTTTCACAGAAATAGGATTGAAACTTGAAGGACGTGCTATAATTGAAGGAGAATGGGCTGGCCGTGTAACGGGGCTGGGAGATCAGCATGTAGAAGTTGCAATGATGGTAACGCCCGATGGGCACAGCCGTCTTGAAATTTCAAAATTTATTACACCTGCAGTCGTTTCAGACCATCGAAAAGCACCTGTTAATGCGCTTGGGTATTTACGCATTATGTTTCATGTTGAGAACATTGACGAGCTGGTATCCCGGCTCCTAAAAAATGGTGCTGAACTTGTTGGCGAAGTGGTTCAATATGAACACTCCTATCGGCTTTGCTACATTCGTGGAACAGAAGGACTTTTGATTGGACTGGCAGAACAGCTATAAGATCAGTGCATCTCTGTGTAAGACAAGGACAGGATTGCTGAACTTTGGAATTAAAAATCATAAGTAAAATATATGAGAAAGCTAATTTTAATTGTACATGCTTCTATTGATGGATTTGTAGCCGATAAGAGCGGCACGTTTGATAATTTCAATCAAAGCCCCGAAAACCTTGACTTTGTTAACAGTCTTACTAATGAAGCAGATACAGCTTTGGCGGGAAGAGTTTCTTATCAAATGCTGGAAAGTGCCTGGCCGAGCGTAAAGGACAAACCCGGTGCCACTGAAAGTGAAATTAATTATTCGAACTGGTATAACCGCGCCAGGAAAATTGTGCTGTCAACCACTTTATCAGGGGTAACACAGGAAAACATGATTATTATTAGTGAGCATATTCCTGATGAAATTCAAAAACTAAAAGGACAAGGAAATAGTAATATCTTAATGTTCGGTAGTCCAACGGCCTTTCAAACGCTTTTCAGGTATAATTTAATAGATGAATATTATATAATACTCTACCCAGTTGTGTTTGGTCGGGGGATTCCTTTGTTTTCGGGCAATGAGGTACTGAAGCATTTGAAGCTGACAGGGACAAAACAGCTTTCAAAAGGAGAGATCGTGCTTAATTATCAAAAACAACCAGACAATTAAGCCTGAAAACCCGCCTGCCGGACGGGCAGGGCTTACAGGATTATTAAAATAAAGGTAACTATGTTAAAAAAACTCCGAAGGAATGACATAAAGCATAGAAATATATACAATCAGATGCTTTTTGCCCTGATATTTTAGCCTCTCAAAAACAAAAGAGTAATGCAAAAGAAAGGAACTTTAAGAACCTGCGAAAAAGGACATAAATACTATAAAAGCAGCGATTGCCCCACTTGTCCTGTTTGTGAAAAATTAAAAGAACCGGCATCGGGTTTTCTTGCATTATTGAGCAACCCTGCAAGAAATGCTTTGTTACATTATGGAATTGACACCGTTCAAAAACTAGCAGAATATACCGAAAAAGAAATCCTTGCATTGCATGGTATAGGTAAGGCATCGTTACCTGCTTTCCAAAGAGCATTGGAAGAAGCAGGACTCTATTTTAAAAAATAAAAACAAAACGTTTGATATATGCAACATAAACACACTTCAGCAGATGTCTTAATACTTCCTCCAGAACAGGGGCGAACTTATAATTGCGGCACGATGACGGCTGTTTTCAAAGCAGATGAAAATGAAACCAGCGAAAGATACAGCGTTTCCGAATGGTGGCTAGAACCAAATACTGCAGGACCAGGAGCCCACCAGCACGAAGAAAACGAGGAAGTATTTTATGTATTGGAAGGAACGACCTCCTTTTTAATTGGTGATAAATGGATGGATGCTACAAAAGGGACATTCATCAGGATACCTGCAAAAACAATACACGATTTTGTGAACAGAACAAGTCAGCGAACCGGCATACTGAACTTTTTCATGCCGGGTGGATTTGAAAGAAATATGCCATCCATCGTAAAATGGTTTGAAGAAAATCCTGGTTCAAAATAAGATATATGAAAAATTACAGTAGCCTTATCCAACTTAATACAACAGTAGATAAAGTATTGAATGCCTTAACCAACGAGATCCCGCTTTGGTGGACGGAAATGTTTGAAGGCTCAGCAAGCAAGGAAAACGATCGCTTTACCGTTCGTTTCGGAGAAAGCATATACAAAACTATGATAGTACGGGAATTATCCGGCAACTCAAAAGTAGTATGGCAGGTAACAGATTCATTAATTGCTGTCCCCGGATTGGAAAAACAAACAGAATGGATAAATACAACAATCATCTGGGAAATAGCGCAGAGAGAAGATAAAACAGAGCTGCTTCTTACCCATATCGGGCTACACCCAGATATTGAATGTTACAATATCTGTATAAAAGGTTGGCAACAGTTTACAGATAGTTTGAAACTATTTATTGAAACCGGAAAAGGCACGCCGTTTAAACAGTAAACAGCATGAGCAATAAGTTATCAAAACGGCTTACCGATATTGTTGATGCCTTGCCTTTAAAAGACAATATTAGAATTTTGGAAATTGGTTGTGGGTCGGGAGCAATGGCAAGAGAACTTTCCCGGAGAATAACGAGCGGATATCTTCTTGCCATTGACCGTTCTGCCAAAGCTATTCAGATGGCAGTTAAAGGATCAAAAAAGGAAATGGAAGCAGGCAAGCTTTCATTCAGGCAGGCTGCTGTTGAAAAGCTGGAGCTTGCAACTAACGAAAAGCTGTTTGATATTGCTGTTGCAGTAAGAGTTGGAGCTTTGGACGGACGGCATCCCGAAGTAGAAAAAAAGTCTCTGATAAAAATTGCAAAAGTGCTGACCAATAAAGGAAAGCTATTGATTGACGGGGGAAATCCGTTACAAGAAATTCCGCTTGATGAATACCGATAAAAGTGTATTAGGCTTTCATGGTTTCAGGTTGAGGAAAGAACGCTTTCGAAATTTATAATATACTAAAAAAGTAAACAACATGGCTACAACAATTTCAAAAGACATCTTACAATATAATAACATCCAGTCCGGAGAAGACAAAGCTATTTGCGATTTACTCGCAACAGAAATAACAAAATATTTGTTGAAGGCCGAAAATAAAATCTGGCACCGGCATCCTGTATGGTTTCTTGATGACAACCCGATAGCAGGTTACAGCAAGCAGAAAAAAGGAGTAAGGCTCATGTTTTGGAGCGGAGCAGATTTTGAAGAAGAGGGGCTGAATGTGAAAGGCGAGAAATTTAGGGACGCTTCGATATTCTACAATTCGATTGATGAAATCAATACCAAAGATTTAAAACGCTGGCTTAAAAAGTCGGAAGAAATACAGTGGGATTATAAAAACATCGTTAAGAAAAAAGGCGTTTTGGAAAGGTTAAAATAATTAAGAACAATATTTATAAAAAATTTCTATTTTTTATGTCCTAAAAGCCTCTGGATAAAAATTCTTTATACAAGGAAATAGTGAATAGTAATTCAACAGATATTTTATAGGTTACAATTCCAAATTTCTTCTAAATCCCGACAGTCATTTGTATTAATAAAATTTATATACAATGGCATTGCAGGAAGAATTAGAGAAACAGGGAAACTGGCTTTTTAGGTATAGAAGCTTTTTGCCTTTAATTATTCTGTTAATTGGTACGGTATTGTATTTAAGAACAGAGCTTTATCCCGAAACATTCTTTTTAGAAGAAACCCCTTATGAGATCTACTATGAAAGGGTATGTTTGTTTATCTGTTTGTTTGGTTTGATCATCAGAATTTATACCATTGGTCATACACCAACTAACACTTCAGGAAGAAACACGAAAGAGCAGGTAGCCGACAGTGTTAATAGCTCCGGTATTTATTCCATCGTCCGGCATCCGCTATATCTTGGTAACTTTTTTATGTGGCTGGGTTGTGCAATGATGACAGGCAACTTTTGGTTCATAGTAGCATTTATACTTGCCTATTGGATTTATTACGAAAGAATAATGTTTGCTGAAGAACAGTTTTTAAGAAAGAAGTTCGATGCCGTTTATTTAGATTGGGC
>DAOLFI010000188.1:0-6515 GCA_035326385.1 Niabella sp. | reverse complement strand
GCTTTTCAGCGAGGCCCAATGGAAAGACCTCACTTCTTTTGAAGGCAATGCCAATGCGCTGCGCATTTTAACCATGCACCAGAATGGCAGGGCTGAAGGCGGGTTCCGGCTTACTTACAGCACCCTGGGCTCGGTTATTAAGTACCCCTGCGAATCGCTTGCCGCTGCCAAAGGATTTGTTCACCGGAAAAAGTACGGATATTTTAATATGGACGAACCGGTATTCCGGAACATAGTAAAAGAGCTGAATATGATTCCCGATGACACCAGTGGAGTAGTGGTGTTCAGGCGTCATCCCTTTGTATTTATTGTAGAAGCAGCAGATGATATATGCTATAATATTATTGATTTTGAAGATGCTCACCGGCTAGGCCTTTTAAGCTATGAAGAAGTGCATGACATCCTGATCTCTGTTATCCAGCACCATCCCGACAGTATAGAACGGGTGGAAAAAATGGCAGCCAGTCTGCGTGGCGATGCCAATGAGTCAATAGCTTACCTGAGGGCCAAAGCTATTAATACCTTAACGTATAAATGCAGTGATGTGTTCTGGCATAACCGTGAGGCTATACTTTCAGGTACCTTTAATAAAAGCCTGATGGATGCAATACCCGGAATGCAGGAAGTACTGGATGAGATCAGTAAAATATCAGTGAATAAGATCTATAATGCCAAAAAGGTAATAGCGCTGGAAATAGCAGGCTACCGCATTATGTCGGGACTGGTAGAAGATTTTGTTACTGCAGCTTTAACACCAAAGGAGAAAAGAGATAAAGAGCATCAGAAAATACTGGCGCTGCTCCCCAGCCAGTTTATATTTGATGAAGCAGGAACCCCTTATGAAAAAACAATGCACATACTTGATTTTATATCGGGCATGACAGATGTGTATGCGCTGAAGTTATACAGAAAGCTCAGGGGAATTGATATATAAGCGCTATGCCGGAAAATAAAAAGGGAGAAGATAAGACTATCCTCTCCGATTGTTTTACATGAGAAAAAAATTTGTCAGGCTGTAGCTATTGCCGCCGGTATGCCCCAGCCTATTTATCTGCTCTTTTATATTTTGATACCACTTCGGTTTCGCCCATATTATTGGCATTGATATGTGTATAGGTCTTTTCATCCTTTAATACAATCCTGTAGTGTACACCATACTGGTTCGCCACTTCTGTTACACCAAACACTTCTTTGCCTTTGTATGTTTTCTTCACGCTGTAAAGAACATTTTCCGGAAGCTCTTCTTCACCGTAATAACGGATGGTTTGCACCAGGTTTCCTTTTGCGTCAAACATGGCGCGGGTTTTAATATTATCGGCAATAAAGAAGGCATTGTACTGTTTGCCTGTATTGCTCCAGCTTACATTATTTGCATCTTTAAATATTGTGTAAAAAGTCTTTTGTGCTTTTTCACTTACCGGTTCCTTAGAAGCTGCAGAGGCACTAAGTGTCAGAGATAACATAACGGCTGTGGAAAGAATTAAATTTTTCATTTTGAATTAATTTTTAAATATTAAGTTGTGTTATTGTATTTGTTTCACAAACATACGCCCGGTGCATGCTGTAAGACAAGAGGATAATGGTGAACCGTATCAAAATAGCCGGTGAACCGCAATTTTTAACGGGTGAAAAGCATAGCGGTAATGCAACCTTTTCACACATTGGGTTTCCTTACTTGCTTACATACATTAGTCGCACAGGAAAGTAAAATGTTACACCCAATAAAAAATAAACAGGGAAAGGCTGAGAATATAATTATGTAAAAGGGAGGGTATTTACATTAACGGTGTTGCGGTGCTATTCCTGTAATATTCTATTTTATACAGGAACATGGCAGCCATTTTTTCGCCACGCCATTGGGCTTCATCAGCTTTTGGACCAGTGAAATGATCATAAAGGGTAGCACGCCAGGTTTCAAGCCATGCGTCAAAATGTTCTTTTGCCACAGGCAGTTTGGCGTGGGGCGGGAAAGGGCTGCCAAAATAAGTATGGTCTTCCAGTAAAACGGTTTGCCAAAAGCGATACATTTTTTCCAGGTGTTCGGGCCATCGGTTTTGTATTACTCCGTTAAAGATAGGACCCAGCAGCTCATGCTGCCTTATCCTGCCATAGAAGCTGTTCACTAATAACCTGATGTCTTCTATATTTTCAATATCCTTATGAACACTCATAAAAACGCGCTTTCGGGGCAAAGGTAGATCAAATCTTCAAAATAAAAGATACTTTTATCTTTTATTTTGAACGCTCACTGTTACCAACTTCAAGCCTGCGTTTGCTTTTCATGTATTTATTATACACAATTTCCTGCATCGGTTTCCCTGCAACCTTGCTTTCCAGCCAGGAAATAATATCAAGATAAGCCAGTGAACGGGTTTCAAAACGGTTACCTTCCAGGTGCTTTACTTTTTGCAGCACCTGTTCAAATTCAGGCTTCAGCTGCCTGCCCGTAAACTTGAAGGAATTACGTAAAAACCGGAACATTTCCTGCTCAATGATAGTGAGGTTTTTCATGCGCGACATATACCGGAAAACCGAGCGTGTCAGCGATTCCATTAATTCCAGGTTGCCCATCTCGTAATGGGCCAGCAGGTGCATCAGCCGGGCATAGCATTGCAGGTCTGTACGTAATTCTGAAGAGTTGTTAATGATTGTTTGCAGATAATCAATACAGGTACTGTAATCCCCTGCCAGGTAATACAGCAGCGCTATTTTATAGTTAAGCACCATCACCCGGTGTTTGTCCAGGAACAGGTCGTATTCCTGTATCTTTTCTTCAATCTGTGGGATCTCTTTAATACCCTCTTCGCATAAACCGGTTATATTATAAAAGTTGATCTTGGCGCCTGCTATATAAACAAAGGACTGAACAGTGAAGTTCTCATTATCCTGCACGCGCTTGGTTTGTGAAAATGCCTCAAATTCTTTCAGCACTCTGTTAAGCTCTGCATAGTTTCTGAGGTCAAAATGGGCATTCAGCAGGTTGTGGTATCCTTTGATGAAGTGCCCGGTTTCTACCCTTTTCATATTGGGTTTCTCTTCAAAAAGATCCACCCATTTACGGGAATAACGGTAGTACATTAAAAAGTCCTGCCGGATAAAAGCGTACCAGGTATAGCTCTGGTAATAATATAGCCTTTCGTAAAAACCATCCTGCTGTGCCGACCCTGAGGGCAGGGACTGCCTGAAGAATTTTTTTACCTTATCTTCCTCATCCTCGTTGCGGGCATGGCCATTAGCAATAAAAAAGCCATACATCTGCAATGAAAGATTGGATAACCTGGTGATCATGTCCAGCTTCAGGTTTGCTTCATTGGCTTCTTCTGAAAGCTCGTCAATACGGGTTTTAAAGGTATCCGTTACATTGAGCGCCTCAATTCTTTTCTCCAGAGAGAGCAACAGCGGTAAAAAGAAAAATTTCTGGTTAAGCGTTGCTACTTCCTTGGCTTTGTCAATAGCCCTGAGGCTTTGAAAAAAAAGGCCTTTTTTATAAAGTATATGAGCTGAGTCAAAAAGTTCGTTCAGCTGCAGGTCCAGGCTGTCATTACTCTTCAGCAACCTCAGGCTGGCCAAAAGCTCTTTATATAAATGCGATTTTAAATTAGACAGCTGCGGTTTGGTAACATCTTTTAGTTTTTTCAGAAGAACTTTCTCATCATACGTGTCCATTTTATCCAATACATCAAACAGTTTGATGATCTTAAGGTCTTCGTTGCCCGAACTGCGGGTTATATAAAGCTTAAAGTGTCTTTTTTCTGCTTTTTCTAACGAGTGGATCAGTTGAAATAGTATATCGCTTGGCTTTTTCGGCATTAAAACAAAAATAAACTTAATAATAAAAAAAACAAGAAATATCCTTAGATATAACTTAAAAATAACAGGCAAGTTATTGTAAAAGAGCAGTTTTTGAGAGTGAAAATAGCGTTTGGCATCCTGTAAACAGAGAAAAGTGGTATATATAAACAAAAAAGTATGTATTATATTTGTATTGTGATTAAAGAAATTGAAGGGTTAGGGTCAAAAAGAGACTTTATTAAGATTTTTCATATGGCAAGCAATCGTTAGAGGTCAGTCTGTTTCTACAGAAGGGCCTTTTTTCTTTTTAGCCTGTTTCTCCTTATCGGGAAACAAAAAAGCGATGGAAAAATCCACCGCTTCAGCAATATAGCAAAGCCGCTGTTCTTATTTCGGATCAAGCGCCATTTTGATCCTGTCCTGTAAATCCAGTAAATGATTTTTAGAAGCTGCATCACTGTAGCCGTTAGCTGCGCTGCGGATCTCCCCGGTAAGAATACGCAACTGGCCTTTAACCACCGATACAACATCAATGGTGGCGGGGTCAACATAGCTGCTGCCTCCTCTGCTTGCAGCTTCCGGGTTAGGCTTTGGAGGAACAGATAATGTTACCAGCTTTTCAACCAGGGCTTTTTGCAATTGTCTGCGGTATAAATCAATCGCTTTGCGGGAAGCCAGTTCAGAAAATATTGATTTTCTTAAGTCCCCCAGCATTTCATTAGGGCTATAGGCTTTGGAACCCTCTTCAGCTTCAAACCTGCTCAGCCTGTACAAAGTACCTGCATTGACCATGCCCGATAAGGCTCTGTCCTGAACCCAGGCCAGGATTGTCAACGGGTTTTGACCGGTTAGTGCGGTATAATTTTGTTTAAGAAGCCAGGCAGGTGTAGCAAAAACATTGGTTTGCAGCCAGCTCATTGCTTCCTTCTGCTTTGATTTGGGTGTGAACTGATATACGGGTCCTTTTTGCTCAATGCGTTTAGGAGTGCGTTCCAATCCCCCGATATTTCCGGTTACGTGGCCGATATACCTCCTGAACTGGCCCGCAATTTCGCCATAAATTGTTCCCAGGCTGGTAAAATCCTTGTTGCTTTGATGGGTATATTGGGGAATATTTTCAATAATCCTTTTCAGGTTTTTGATACCGTAGCTGCCGGCCTTCATAGCATTATCGCCCAGGTCTTCGGTCTGGCTTCTCGGGTCATCCCGGTAACCCTCGCCATCACCCCACCATAAGCGTGGGTTTTTTAACTTGTCCATTGTGATCTTATTCAGCAGCGGCACTTCCTGGTCGGCGTTTTTAGCTTCAGGATACCAGCGGTAACCCCATTCAATAGCCCAGGTATCATAATCACCAATACGGGGAAACAATCCCTTTTCCGAAATATTGTCTTCAGGCTGCGCCACGTAATTAAAACGTGCGTAGTCCATGATAGAAGGTGTATGTCCGTTAGCTTCAACCCAGGCTTTGTCCCTTAATTTTTCTACAGGAACGGTAGCAGAAGAGCCGAAATTGTGTCTTAGCCCCAGTGTGTGCCCTACTTCGTGACTGCTTACAAAGCGGATCAGCTGCCCCATCAGCTCATCATCAAACTCCATTTTGCGCGCTTTGGGATCAACGGCTGCTGCTTGAACCATGTACCAGTTGCGTACCAGGCTCATAACATTATGATACCAGTTGATATGACTTTCCATGATCTCGCCACTGCGGGGATCGTGTATATTGGGCCCGCTGGCATTAGGAATATCAGAGGGCTTATAGATAATAGCGCTGTTGCGCGCGTCTTCCAGGCTGAAAGTGCTGTCTTCTTCATAGGTGGGAGCTACTTTTCCTACAATGGCATTTTTAAACCCTGCTTTTTCAAAAGCCACCTGCCAGTCATTTACGCCCTGTATCAGATAGGGTACCCATTTTTTAGGAGTAGTGGGGTCTATATAATAAACGATTTGCTTTTTAGGCTCTACCAGCTCGCCGCTTTTGTATTTTTCAATATCCTCGTCTTTAGGCTCCAGCCTGTAACGGGCAATGTAGCGGTATTGGTCAATCCCCTGTGGATTTAAGTCAAAATCGGTGATCGTTTGTGTGGTAAAATAACCCACCCTGTCATCAAAATACCGGGGCTGCATGGGTACTTTGGGCAGCAGCACCATAGAAGTGTTCAGCTCAAATGTAAGTGGTGTGCTTACTGCGTAGGGGTTGGGAGGCGTGCCGGGAGGAGTTACCGGTGTGTGCATATATGTTTTAACTGTTTTCACCTCTATATTAGCCGGAAATGCCCTGGCCTGTAATATGTATGATTTATCAGATTGAATAGCACCTATTCCCAACATCTTTTTAATAACCGGCGAAAAGAAAAAGTAGTCGTTATCACCGTTCATGTAGTCCGTTACTTCAATTACTGCACCGTTATTGCCGGGTGCCCACGCTTTCACTTCGAAAGAAGCGCCGATAGGCTGAATATTGCTGTTCATCACATTATGGTACATGCCCTCTGTACTGTCGCGACCAATTTCCCGGAACGAAGTGCGCTTTAAATAGATCCTGTTATTAGGGCCTTTTTCAAAGCGGATCGTATTGGAGTTGATCTGATCTCCTGCATAGCTGGCTCCGGTTCTGAAGCCCGCAGCGGCCTTGGAAAGGCGTGCTACCACTAATATATCACGCTCAAACATGTCGTCAGGTATCTCGAAAAAATACTTGTCATCAATTTTGTGCAATATAA
>DAOLFI010000187.1:0-6516 GCA_035326385.1 Niabella sp. | reverse complement strand
GTGAAATTTATATAGGAGGTGATTGCGTGGCGCAGGGATACTACAAAAATACTAAGCTGACACAGGAACGCTTTTTAAAGGATCCTTTTGTACCAGGCGGAACAATGTATAAAACAGGCGATAATGCAGTAATGCTTGAAAATGATGTACTGATATTTAAAGGACGTACTGATGATCAGGTCAAATTAAGAGGTTACCGTATTGAGCTTGGGGAAATAGAAAGCCGTCTGCAGGAAATGGAGGGCATACAGCAATCTGTTGTGATCGTGAAAGAAAGAGGGGCGGCACAGGAAAAATACCTGGTAGCCTATTTTACCAAAAAGCAGGCACAAGACTTAGATATAACAATTATCAGAGAAAGGTTGAAAGCAGTTTTACCGGAGTATATGATTCCTGATTTCTTTATAGAGCTGGATGAGATACCTCTCACTCATAACGGGAAGGCTGATAAAAAAGCACTGCCGGAACCGGATGAGATGATATTACGGAAAGGTCTGTATGTTGCTCCTGTTTCAGAAATGGAACGTAAGCTGGCTCACAGCTGGCAAAAACTGCTGGGCTTTACCAGGATAGGTATTGAAGATAATTTTTTTGAATTTGGAGGAAATTCTTTGTTAGCCCAGAAACTGGTGACTGCTTTAAAAAAGGAGCATGATTTTGATGTTCCTATTGCTAAATTGTATCAGAATCCAACTATTGCAGCCCTTCAAAGGTTTTTAAAAGGAGAGAAGGGGTTATTACGAAGACCCAATAAAAAAAATATACATGTTTCTGATACAGATATAGCCGTAATTGGCATGGAATGTAATTTCCCCGGTGCCAATACTGTTGAGGCTTTTTGGGAGGTGCTGAAAAACGGGAAAGAAACTACTACCTTCTTTTTGCCTGAAGAAATTGATGCTGCTGTTCCCGTCATTTTAAAAAGCAATACTTCCTATGTAAAGGCGAGGGGTATTTTAGACCAGGCTGATCATTTTGATGCAGCATTTTTTGGCATCAGCCCGCGGCTGGCCGAGCTCATGGATCCGCAGCACAGGCTTTTTCTTGAAATTTCCAGAAACCTGCTTGAAAAAACAGGCTACCTTTCCGATAAAACAACATCTGTTACAGGAGTATTTTCCGGCTGTAATACCAATACTTATTTTAATAATAATGTTGTATGGCATAAGGATAAAATAGAAATACAAGGTAATATACCTGTTGTTTCAGTTTCTGATAAAGATTACATAAGCAGCCGGGTGAGTTACCAGTTAAATTTATCCGGACCTGCAGTAAATGTCAATACAGCCTGTTCCACATCATTAGTAGCTATAGTGCAGGCTGTTGAAAGCCTGAGAGCTGGTCAATGCGATACTGCTATTGCCGGTGGGGCTGCAATCACAGTTCCTGTAAACAGCGGGCATCTGTACGAGGAAGGATCTATATTAAGCGCTGATGGGCATTGCCGCCCTTTTGATGCAGCTGCCAAAGGCACCGTATTTAGTGACGGTGTTGGCGCTGTACTGTTAAAACGGCTTGAAGACGCAGTTGCAGACGGTGATACGGTGTATGCCGTGATAAAAGGAGTAGGAATTAATAATGACGGCGGAAACAAAGGAAGCTTTACCGCTCCCAGCGCCGAGGGACAGGCGTCTGCTATATTAATGGCGTTAGAAGATGCAAAAGCTGATCCTGCATATATTTCTTATATAGAGGCTCATGGTACGGCCACCCCTTTAGGAGATCCTATTGAGGTAGAAGGGTTAAAGCTGGCATTTGGAAAGCAGGAGAAAATCCAGTACTGCTCCATAGGGTCCGTTAAAAGTAATTTCGGGCATTTAACTTATGCTGCGGGAGTTGCGGGGTTTATAAAAACAGTCCTGTCGTTATATCATAGGCAACTGCTCCCTTCTATTAATTTTACCAAACCCAACCCGCATATAGATTTTGCATCCAGTCCTTTTATTGTTAATGATCAATTAAAGGAGTGGAAATCGGAGCAAAAAAGGATGGCCGGAGTCAGCTCTTTTGGTGTAGGAGGAACCAATGCGCATGTAGTGCTGGAAGAATATGAAAGTGATGAGAGTCTCGCCGCTGTTGAAAAGTCGGTTGGTAAGGAACCGCAACTGGTTTGCTGGTCTGCCCACCAGGCAGAAAGTATGGTGGCGTATGCGGGGAAACTATCTGATTTTTTAAAAGCTCATCCTGAAGTGGATTTAGAGGCGTTAGCCTATTCTATAAACACTACAAGGCAGGAGCTGGCCGTACGCAACTTTATAGTAGCACGTGATAATAAAGACCTTCTTTCGCAACTGATGGAGGTAGGAGTTATTTCCGGGTCCAGCCATCATGTCAAAGAGAAGAATAATAATATTGTGTTCTTGTTTCCCGGACAGGGAAACCAGTATCCCAATATGGGCAGGGAGCTGTATGAATGCGAAGAAATTTATAAAGCCGCCGTAGATGAATGTGCTGTGATCCTGCAGCAATATATGGGCGAAGACATTCGCAATGTTATTTTTGTGGATCATGCAGATGAGGCAGCAGCAGAGAAGCTGAAAGATACCCGGTATGCGCAGCCAGCTATATTTACAACCTCCTATGCGCTGGCAAAACTGTATATAAGCTGGGGCATTAAGCCGGTGGCGTTTGCAGGGCATAGTGTGGGAGAGTTTGTAGGGGCGCATCTTTCCGGAATTTTTTCCCTGGATGATGTTTTACGGATTGTTGCAGAGCGGGGCAGGCTGATAAGCACGCTGCCGGCGGGCAGTATGCTTTCTGTGAGGGCTTCAGAAGAAAAGGTGAAGCGCCTGTTGCCGCAGGAGCTTGCTATAGCTGCACAGAATGCAACAGAACTTTGTGTGGTCTCCGGCGAAACGGCAGCTGTTAATAATTTTTCAGCAAAACTTACTGAAGAAGGTATCATCAACAAACCCTTAAAGACCAGCCACGCATTTCATTCTGCAATGATGGATCCTATAGTTCCGCTGTTACAAGCTGTTGTAGAAACAGCAACCATGAATGTGCCGCAGATCCCTATATTATCTACAGTAACCGCAGGCTGGCTGAAAGATAGTGAAGCTGCCAGCGCTTCTTACTGGGCCAATCATGCGAGAGCAACGGTACAGTTCGGGAAAGCCCTGAAAACTATTCAGCAGGACCTTAATCCGTTATTCCTGGAAACAGGCCCCGGTGCTTCATCTTCTATTTTTGTAAAGCAAAACGGTATCGGGAACAATGCTTTTCCAACGCTTACTGCCAATGCCAGGCTTACGGGTGAAGTGATAGCTGCAAAAAGTGCTTTGGGCAAGCTATGGCAGCATGGGGCAGAAATAGACTGGAATAATGTCTACAAGGGCAAAAGCCATCGCTTATTACAAAATATACCAACTTATGCCTATAATAAAAAGCGTTTTTGGGTAGATCCTCCGGCACCGCCTGTGGCTATGCAGCCATCTGCTGTTTTTATACCTCAAACTATCAATGAAACAATAACGAATACATCAACAAGTGAAATGAGCAGGAAAGATATTTTAATAGGTAAGCTGGCAGAGATCATTGAATCTGCCTCAGGAATATCAGTAGCAGAAGCTAACCCTAACAGTAATTTTGCAGAGCTTGGATTAGATTCTTTGTTGCTTACACAGTTAACCACCAGTCTGAAAAAGGAATTTTCAATTCCCGTTACTTTCAGGCAGCTTAGCGAAGATTATGACAACCTGGGTAAACTGGCTGCGTTTTATGATGCCAACCTGCCAGAGTCCATGTTCAGGAATAATGGAGCTCAGCCGGCGCCTGCTTTAGGTAGTGCTGTTGCAGTGAATACAGCTCCTGTATATAACCATACTGTTCCACAGACTGGGAATGATATGCTGAGCTTAATGTCTATGCAATTACAGTTGTTAACACAGCAGGTAGCAATGATGCAGCAGGGCACTTTTGGTACAGCAGCTACAGGCGGAAACAGCTATCAGCCCGCTGTACCACAAAATGTTTCTGTAGTTACTGCTGATAAGAACGCTGGTGCAAGTACTGCTTCCGATGAATTAACTGCGGAAGAGAAGATAGAATTAAAAAAACCGTTTGGTGCTACGGCCCGTATCGAAAAAAAATCAGCCGAACTTTCGCAGGAACAGCAGGAGTATATTAGCCGTTTTATAGAAGCTTACAACAAAAAAACTGCTGAAAGTAAAAAATATACACAACAGTACCGTGCCAGAATGGCGGATCCCAGGGTGGTATCCGGGTTTAAGCCCTATACCAAAGAAATGGTGTATTCTATTGTTGCTAAAAAATCAAAGGGATGTTATTTGTGGGATATTGACGGGAATAAGTATATAGATGCTCTTAACGGGTTTGGTTCCAATTTTTTAGGCTACCAGCCCGATTTTGTAAAGGAGGCTATTCTGAAGCAGATAGAAGAGGGGTATGAGATCGGCCCTCAGCATGTTTTGGCAGGAGAAGTGTCGGATCTTGTTTGTGAGTTAACAGGTATGGAACGGGCTGCTTTATGTAATACAGGTTCTGAAGCTGTTTTAGGAGCCATGCGTATTGCCCGTACTGTTAGCGGGAAAGATATTATTGTTGCTTTTTCCGGTTCTTATCATGGTATTATGGACGAGGTTTTAGTGCGGGGGAGCAAGAAGCTGAAAACTTATCCTGCAGCCTCCGGCATATTAGCTGGCAATGTTCAGAATATGCTGATTCTTGAATATGGATCTGAGGAGTCTTTAAGGATCATTAAAGAAAGGGCGGCTGAAATAGCAGCAGTTTTAGTAGAACCGGTACAAAGCAGGAGGCCGGAATTTCAGCCCGTAGAGTTTCTTAAAGAATTAAGAAAGGTAACAGCCGCTATTGATGTTGCGCTTGTTTTTGATGAAGTGATAACAGGGTTCAGAAGTCATTTGGGAGGGGTACAGGCATTGTTTGGTATAAAAGCAGACATAGCCACTTATGGAAAAGTAGCCGGTGCCGGCATTTCTATAGGAATTATAGCCGGAAGCAAAAAGTATATGGATGCTTTGGATGGTGGCTATTGGGAATATGGCGATAATTCGATACCGGAAATAGGAGTTACTTATTTTGCCGGAACTTTTGTTCGTCATCCGCTGGCCTTAGCTACAACTAAAGCTTCTCTTGCGTATCTGAAGTCCCGGGGGCCGGGACTTCAAAAGGAAATGAATGAAAAAACTGACCGGTTAGCAGCAAGGCTGAATCAGATTGCCCAACAATACCGGGTACCGATATACATAGTTCATTTCTCTTCTATGTGGAAGATTAAATTTAAGGAAGAGTATCCTTATTATGAGCTGCTCTTTGCATTATTGCGGTTTCGTAATATTCATATACTGGATCTGTTCCCCTGCTATCTGACAACTGCCCATACACAGGAAGATATTGATACCATTTGTGTAGCTTTTGAAGAGAGTATTGCGGAACTTTGTGAGGCAGGGTTTATTCCGCAGGCAGAAAATGTAATAGCTTCCCAAAACGGATCAGGCATAAAAATTATTGACAATTCAACACCGCCGGTTGCCGGGGCAAGGCTTGGAAAAGATAAGAAAGGGAATCCTGCCTGGTTTGTACCGGATGAAAATAGCCCTGGTAAATATTTACAAATTTCTTTGGACGATAAATAAGCGATGACTGTAGATTATAAAAATAGTACGGTAGTAGATTTTGATCCGTTTTCAGGGGACACCATTGAAAAAATTGTTCCGGCAACAGAACCTCAGAAAGAGATTTTTGCTTCCTGTATTTTAGGTGGTGAAGATGCAAATCTGGCTTATAACGAATCCTTATCCTTATTTTTTACGGGAAAGCTTAATGAAGACGCCCTGCGCAAATCTGTTGCCGAATTAGAATTTCGTCATGAATCTTTAAGGGCCACTTTTACGGAGGACGGCTCTAAAATGATTATTTATGAATCAAGATCCCTTCAGCTATATTACCAGAATTTAGAAACGTTAGATACCTCAGCACAGCAAAGTGCAGTGGAAAAATACAACAATGACGATGCCCGGTTGGCGTTTGACTTATTTAACGGCCCTCTTATCAGAGGCGCTCTTTTCCGCCTTAATACAGAAAAACATATACTGACGCTCACAGCTCATCATATTGTTTGTGACGGATGGTCGTTCGGAATTTTGCTGGAAGATTTATCAAAGCTTTATAATGCGCACTGTTCAGGCCTGTTGTCTCCTGTAAAACCGCTGCTGTTCAGCGATTATGTTATAAGTTCCCTGCAGTATGAACAATCTGGTGAATATCAGGATACACTGAACTATTGGAAAAAAGAATATGAGGGTGAAATACCGGTTTTTGAGATTCCACCTGACTTTCCGAGACCTGCATTAAGAACATATAAAGGCCGCAGGGACGATTTTATACTTGCTTCTGATAGTGCAGCATTGGTAAAGAAAACAGGTGCTAAATATGGTTGCAGTTTTGTTACTACGCTGATGTCTGTATTTGAAGTCCTTTTATATAAATATACGGGCCATTCAGATATTGTAATAGGCTTACCAACGGCCGGGC
>DAOLFI010000186.1:0-6520 GCA_035326385.1 Niabella sp. | reverse complement strand
GTAGTGTATTGCCTGGAATCAAATGATCTTCCGGGTAAGGATATTTTTAACATGGTGCTGCCGGTCAATACTGTTTTTAAGCCTGTCCCTGAAAAAATTGATAACGGGAATGTGATGGCTTTAACGGGCGAGGCCCGCATGATAAACACTGAAAGCTGGAAAAATGTTTTATACCGCCCGATAAACGATAACCTGCAACCGGTTCAGGTAAAGCTGATACCTTATTTTGCATGGGCCAATCGTGGACAGTCTGATATGTCTGTATGGATGCCTTTGATACGATGAAAAAATTTATAAACAATATCATGAAAATTCTAAAGTAACTAGGATAATACCTTTTGCTATTTGAAGCGGAAAATAAATATGGAAAGAATACTTGCTACATACTATATCGAAACGCCCTACGATCCGGAAAAGGCTGCTGCTGTATTGGCAGGAGAGCAGTCTTCGGGAACATTTGTGGCAGTGCCTGGCGAAACGGAAGAGCTGAAGCAGCGCTTTGCTGCACGTGTTGAAGATGTAACGCGCCTTGAAACAGTGGATTTGCCGGCAATACCGGGCGCTGTCAGTGGTACAGGTAAGTACCATCGGGCTATGGTTAAAGTATCATGGAGTATAGAAAACTTTGGTTATAACCTACCGGTAATGATCTCTACTTTACAGGGTAATTTATATGAAATTACGCAGTTTACAGGTTTAAAGCTGATGGACATTGATCTCCCCGGCTCTTTCGGCAGTCATTTTAAAGGTCCGGAATTTGGAATTGAGGGATGCAGGAAGCTGTCAGACGTTCCGCAAAGGCCGCTTGTAGGTACCATTATCAAGCCTTCTGTTGGCCTTACGGTTGAAGACACGGCAGCAATGGTAAAAACATTAGCTGAAGCGGGTATAGATTTTATTAAAGATGATGAATTGTTATCTTCTTCCGCTAACTCAGTTTTTGAAGACAGGGTAGCGGCAGTTATGAAAGTGATCAATGATCATGCGGATAAAACGGGTAAGAAAGTAATGTATGCTTTTAACCTTAGCGGCGAGGCAGATGAAATGCTGTCAAGGTATGAAACGATTCTGCAGTATGGAGGCACCTGTGCTATGGTAAGTATTAATAGTGTAGGACTGAGTGCTGTGAAGAAAATTTGCGATCAGCGTCGGTTAGCTATACATGCGCATCGCAACGGATGGGGGATGCTTACCAGGCACCCTTTGCTGGGTATAGATTTCAGGGCTTACCAGAAAATATGGCGCCTGGCAGGCGTGGATCAGCTGCATGTGAATGGTATTCAAAATAAATTTTGGGAAACCGATGATAGCGTAGTCGCTTCTATCGAATCCTGTCTCACGCAGATGTTTGACCATAAAGATATATTGCCTGTTGTTTCGTCTGGCCAATGGGGCGGACAGGCATTTGAAACCTGGCGCCGTACACAAACACAGGACCTGTTATATATGGCCGGTGGTGGTATTATGGCTCATCCAATGGGAGCAGCGGCCGGTGTTGTGGCTTTACAGCAGGCCTGGAAAGCCGCTGTGGAGGGTCTTTCGCTGGAAGAAGCAGCTAAGCAGTACCCTGAGTTTTGCAAAAGCGTTGAAAAATTTGGAAATAAATAAATATGCCTGTTAATAATAACCTGCTTCTGGCCTTTTACGGTGATGATTTTACCGGTTCTACAGATGCATTAGAATTTATCTGTAAAGCCGGTGCAAAGGCCGTATTATTTATAGAACCTCCTGACGCAGCGGTATTAAATAAATTCCCGGTGCTGGACGTGATTGGTATTGCAGGTAAAACAAGGGCATTGCCGGCTGATGAGATGGAGCAGGTGCTGAATGAGGCATTTCAAAAAATGAAAGTATATAATGCAAGGCATATACATTACAAGGTTTGCTCTACATTCGATTCTTCACCGCAAACAGGCAGCATTGGGCGTGTGCTGGATACAGGTGCAGCAGTTTTTCAGAACAGGCCGGTACCAATTTTGGGAGGCACTCCTTCATTGGGCAGGTATTGTGTTTTTGGTAACCTGTTTGCCAAAATGGGTATTGGTAGTAACGGAGCTGTTTATCGCCTTGACAGGCATCCCTCTATGAGTAACCATCCTGTAACGCCTGCTGATGAAAGCGATCTGAGATTGCATCTGCAAAAGCAAACCTGTAAAAAGCTGGCATTGATGGATATACTTCAATTGCGGAAACCAGTGAATGAGTGGAACAATGGAATTGATGCTGAAGAGGCAGTCTTGCTCGATGCTATTGATGAAGAGCAGCTGGTTAAAATTGGTGAATGGCTGGATACTGAAGCGTTGAAAAAAGGAGCTTCTTTTTTTTCAATTGGGTCCTCTGCTATCGAAATGGCGCTGGGCAATTATTGGAACCGGACTGGTCAGCTGGATGCTGCAACTAATTGGAACCCGCCGGGAAAAGCTGAGTCGCTGCTGGTGGTTTCCGGAAGTTGCTCGCCGGTTACAGCCGCACAGATTACCTGGGCCAAGGCAAATGGTTTTGAAGAAGTGATCTTGGATGCTATAAGTGTTGGTAATGATGCAACATTCGAAAACAGCGTTGCTGTGGCAAACGATTATTTGCGTCTGCAAAAAAATGTGATAGTACATACCGGTGATAAAAAGGAGACAAATCTTCCTTCAGAAAAGCTGGGAACGGCGCTGGGTGAAATAGCCAGGAGAATGGCAGAACAACATACTTTAAAACGTGTGGTGATCGCAGGAGGTGATACCAGCAGCTATGCGGCAAGAGCAATGGAAATAGATGCGGTGGAAATGATGGCGCCGTTGGTGAGCGGCGCTCCTCTTTGCAAAGCTTTATCAAAAAACAAAGCTATAGATGGACTGGAAGTGAATTTTAAAGGCGGGCAGGTAGGATCCGAAAATTATTTTGGAATATTAAGGAATGGACGAGTGGGAAATAATGAGTAGGAACCGGGGAAGCCCAGCTATTAACTACTGCATACTATCCCTAAAATAAAAAAAGAGATATGGAAAAAATAAAAAGCAATGGAGGTAAAACATTAGGCTTAGTGCATACATCTGCAACACTGGTACCTGTGTTCGATGAGCTTTGCAAAAAGTATTTACCGGGCGTTAAAGTATTTAACATTGTTGATGACAGCCTTATTAAAAATACTATTGCCTGTGGCGAATTAACGCCGCAAACATCTAAAAGGGTAGTAGGCTATGCAGCTTCGGCAGAAGAGGCAGGTGCAGATTATATTATGTTTACCTGCTCCTCTATTGGCTCTGCAGTAGAAACAGCAGCTACTTTGTCTGGTGTACCTGTATTACGTGTGGATCAGCCTATGGCAGATAAAGCAGTAACTATCGGGAAAAGAATAGGTGTAATAGCTACTTTGTCTACTACGCTGGAGCCAACCTGCGATCTGGTAAAGAGGCGCGCTATTGCTGCGGGTAAAGAAATAGAGCTTATATCAAGATTATGTGATGGAGCTTTTGAAGCGTTAATGAGCGGTGATGCCCAAACGCATGATACTATTGTTGCAGCTGCTTTAAAACAGTTGTCGGCCGAAGCCGATGTAATTGTTTTAGCACAGGCTTCTATGGCCCGTGTAGTAGCGGCCTTACCTGAGGAAGATAAAAAAGTACCTGTTCTGGCAAGCCCGCCGCTTGCGATGGAATATCTTACTACCGTATTACAATAACAAACAGTTTTGTTCATGCAAAAAGTCTATAGGTTCAGTTTATGGGTTTGTGGTATAGCAGCTGTACTGCTTATTATTTCAATATTAACGCGGCAGGCAGAGCTGGGCAAGTCTTTCGCCGTGCTTACATCAGTTACGCTGGCCTTGGGGCTGGGGGCTGTTACGTCACTTAAAGGATATCAGTATACAGCATGGATCATTGCTGCAGTAGTATCTGGTATGTTATATCCCCAGGCTTTTATGAGCTGGGGCGATGTGAACCTGCGTGATAAAACGTTGATACTGGTAATTATCCAACTGGTAATGTTTGGTATGGGTACCCATATGAGCCTGAAAGATTTTAGCGGACTGGGATCTACGGGAAAAGGCGTAATAGTGGGATTACTTTGTCATTTCTCTATAATGCCTTTAATGGGTGTGCTGCTTACCCGTGTGTTTCATTTTGAACCGGAAATAGCTGCAGGTATTATACTTATTGGCAGCTGCAGCAGCGGACTGGCTTCTAATGTTATGGTGTACCTTGCAAGGGCCAACCTTGTATTATCGGTAATTGTAACAGCAATGGCTACACTGGTTGCCCCGTTTTTAACACCGTTGTTGATGAAGACTTTTGCCGGCACTTTAATAGAAGTGAAGTTTGTGGATATGATGATTGAAATTATTAAAATTGTTATAGTGCCTATAGGCGCTGCATTATTACATGATTATTTAAAACATGCTATTGCTGAAAGTAAGCGCAAAGTGTATATCGTGGCTGTGGCCTGTGCTGTATATGCTTTAGTAGTTTTGCTTTGGGGGTACGGGTATTTTGAAATGAACAATGCTTCCCATGCAGCTTTACAATCTCTTGAGTTATCTGGTTTTTTGGCAAGTGCAGTAGTGGCAGGCGTTTTATATAACCGGTTGTACAGGGTATATCCAAATATTGATAAGCTCATGCCTTTTATATCAATGTTTGGTATTATTTATTTTACAACGGTTACAACGGCTGCCGGTCGTGATAACCTGATGAAAGTCGGCTTTTTATTATTTATTGCTTCTGTAATACACAATGCAGCAGGTTATTTCTTCGGCTATTGGTTCAGCCGTTTATTCGGGCTGGATAAAAATTCGAGCCGCACAGTGGCTTTTGAAGTGGGCCTGCAAAACGGTGGTATGGCAAGCGGCCTTGCAGGTGCTATGGGAAAACTGGGAACAGTGGGCCTTGCGGCTGCAGTATTCAGTCCCTGGATGAACATCAGCGGAAGTATATTAGCAAATTACTGGAGACGCAGGCCCGTTGAAAATAAGGATAAGCAAAAAGAGGGTTAAATGGAAACGATTAATAGATTTTCTATATACACAGCGAAGGCTGCATTGAATAAACCCATTGCAGATGCTACCCATACACTTACAGAAATATCTTTTATTGTATTAAGGTTACATCTGCAAAGCGGTATTACAGGCGAAGCTTATCTTTTGAGTTTTCAATATAGCCCGCATGCTATTGCCGGTGCACTGAAGGATGTGGCCGCAATGGCTATCGGGGAAAACGCCAGCGATACCGTATCGGTTTATAAAAAAATAGATAAGGCAAATGAATATTTCGGTAATGAAGGGATTAACAGATGGGCGCAAGCTGCTGTAAATATTGCCATGTGGGATGCCTGGGCAAAAACCTTACAACAACCTGTATGGAAGGTTTTAGGGGCAAATCATTTTAAAGTGCCTGTTTATGGCAGCGGCGGCTGGCTGTCTTATACTACAGAGGAACTGATAGATGAAGTAAGTAACTACAAAAAGCGTGGCTTTAGCGCTGTAAAAATAAAAGTAGGTAAGCCCGACTGGAAAGAAGATCTGGAACGTTTAGCCAAAGTACGGGAAGCTGTAGGCAATAGCATTGGTATCATGATGGACGCCAACCAGGGCATGACAGTTCCCAATGCTTTGCAATTGGCACTTGCAGCACGCAGTCTGCATATTAACTGGTTTGAGGAACCCATTGACCATACTGATTTCCAGGGCTACCAGTTGTTGAAAAACCAGGCAGGTATTTCATTGGCTATGGGAGAACGTGAGTATTCAACCCTTCCTTTAAGAGAGCTGGTAAAGCTGAATGCGATTGATATCTGGCAGCCTGATATATTGAGGCTGGGCGGAGTAGAAGCATGGAAGAATAGCGCTGCCCTGGCGTTGGCATATAACATTCCTGTGCTTCCACACTATTATAAAGATTATGATGTGCCTTTGCTCTGCACGGTTTCCAATGGGGTGGGTGCAGAGTCGTTCGATTGGATTGATCCGCTTATAGATCATCCCCTTGCCATAGAGAATGGTTTTGCAGTTCCTCATAACAGGTCCGGATGGGGCTTTTCATTTAAAGACGAATATTTAACAGAGATATGATGATAAGAATTATAATTATTGCATTATTATTTATTACAGGCAATGTATGTGCATTGGCGCAGCTGGTAGATAAAACACCTGCAGCTGTTCCTAGTGCACCTGAAGTATATAATACGGAACCTTATGAAGATCCTCTCGTAAGCGGTATTAACAGGGATCAGTCAAGAGCTACTTCCTATTCCTTTACAAGTGTTGCAGATGCGCTTTCCAAAAGCCGGGAGCAAAGCGGAAGGTTTTTGTCGCTTAACGGGGATTGGGATTTCAGCTTTGCATTAAAACCAGGTGATGAACCTGCAGATTTTTATAAGCAAAAAGTTTCGGGCTGGAAGAAGATCCCTGTTCCTTCTAACTGGGAAATGCAGGGGTATGATAAGCCTATTTATAAAAGTGCTGTATATCCGTTCCGCCCGGTTAATCCGCCTTTTGTTCCTAAAGATTATAATGGGGTGGGCTGCTATCAGCGTT
>DAOLFI010000185.1:0-6535 GCA_035326385.1 Niabella sp. | reverse complement strand
ATTAATTATGTTACAAAAACCATTCAATAAACGAAAAGCTACAAAGCTGTCTTTATGGGTAATTCCTTTAGTTATAATGCTTACATTTTCCTTTTGTAACAGGGCAACGAAGAATGATACTCCGGCAGAAACAGAGGGCACAGCAGACACGCAAGCAATTACTGCGCAGCAGCATACTGCCTTGCAGGATACCGGTAACTCCGTTCCGGGTAAAGACAGCAGCCGGGATGTTTCGCCACTGCCTCCCCCTCCGAAAATAGAGATAAAGAAGTTCGCTCCGCCCAAAATAATAAGAGATGATCCCGAGGGACCAGGCGCCACAGTTGAGGAACTGGCAACCTACGAGTCAATAGTTAAGAGAATGAAAGCCGGTGAAAATGGTTATAAAACGGAGAGTAGTGATTTTAGGGACTTACAGGCCATTTATAAAAAAATGACAATTCAACAAAGACGAGATGCAAGTTGGTTACTGCCGCCGCCGCCACCAAAAAGTGGGGTGATAAAGTTTACTCCTCCAAAAATAGTTAAAGATGGCAGTGATACGGTGAGGTTTACTCCGCCTCTGATTGTAAAAGATGAGGAAGTACAGGATATAATCAAAGAATCACCAGGAAACGAAGGCGTTGATAAGTCCCGGGGTATTGTGTTTTAGCGGCTGATGATATGCTCGGTTTCTCTCGTCTGCCCAAAAGACAGATGAGAGAAATTATATTGTAACACCTAATTGTAATTATGCTGTGTTCTTACATATTCAGAAGGTGTCATGTTAAAATGTTTCTGAAAATTTCTGCCTAATTGTGTTAAAGAATTATAGCCCACGCTGTAAGCCACTTCATTTAGCCTTACTGACCTGTTAGCGAGCAGTTCAACAGCTTTTTTCAGGCGTGTAACATTGATCATTTCGGCCGGTGACATATTGGAGATAGAGCTGATCTTCCTGTAAAGATTGGTCCGGCTCATGTGCATGCACTTTGCCAGCAATACAACATCTAAGTCCGGATTAGTGATATTTTCATTAATATGAGCTTCCAGTGTTTCTAAAAATGCTTTGTCGGTTGCTGTATAGGCAATGCTGGTGATGTGAGCAGTTGGTGACTGTGCAAAGTGCTTTTTTACCTTTTCCCTGTTCTTTAGCAGGCTGTTAATCTGCGCAAGCAGGAACTCCATAGAGAAAGGCTTTTCAATGTACACATCTGCTCCGGCATCTAACCCTTCAATCTTTGACTGCAAGGTATTCTTGGCTGTGAGCAGTATAACCGGTATGTGGCTGAATTCAAAATTAGCTTTAATGGATTCACATACCTGGAAGCCGTTTAATCCGGGCATCATCACATCACATATAACAAGGTCAATATCGTTTTTTTGCAGCTGGTCCATGGCTTTGCTGCTGTCCGATATACATACCGTATGGCAATGATCTTTCAGTCCGTCTGATAAAATAAAAAGAATATCCTCATTGTCATCAACTATTAATACGGTTCTTTTTTCCTGCATCCGTTAATTTTTAGCTTTGATAGGGGCTCCTGCATAAGGCAGTGTTAGTTCAAAAATATTGAAATTATTTATAGCAAAATACTCCAGTGTCCCTTTATGAAGCTCTGTAAAAGATCTGGCCAGTGAAAGGCCGATGCCCGATCCCGCAACGTTTTTGATATGAAGCCTTATAAAAGGCTCAAATATCTTATCTCTGAATTCAGGTGGTATGGCAGGCCCGTCATTCATTACAGTTATCTGTATTGTCTGTTGAAGCTCCGGCTTTTTCATTTGCAGACTAACTTCTGTATCGCAGTATTTGATAGCATTATCTATAAGGTTACTTATTATTTTAGTTAGCGCATCTTTATCACCCCATATAATGACCGGTTGTGCTGCAACCGAGAGGCTGTACTTTATTTTTCTCTGCTCCATAGCAGGTGTAAAGCGGCTCCATGTATC
Source organism: Niabella sp. (assembly GCA_035326385.1). Lineage (GTDB taxonomy): Bacteria > Bacteroidota > Bacteroidia > Chitinophagales > Chitinophagaceae > Niabella. The sequence goes on along the minus strand of DAOLFI010000185.1, from coordinate 4,600 downwards.
TGTTATTATTTCGCTTATATCTGTTTGCCAAAAATAAAGCTGGTAGTGGTCTGTTTCTGTTTTTCTGAAATCAAGCAGCTGGTTGGTCAGCTCAAAGAGCCGGTCAGCATTGCTTTTCATTATTTGTAAATGCTTTTGAAATTGTGGTATTTCTCCGGCGTTTTTGCTTATTGTTTCAAGCGGTACTTTTATTAATGTGAGAGGGGTTTTTATTTCATGGGTAATATTGGTGAAAAAGTCCATCTTGGCCTGGTACAGCTCCTTTTCTTTATTCAATACAAAAAGATCCATCTTATAACGCTGCTTTTCTTTTTGCCGGTTACTGAAATACTTGTATAACAAAGTGATAAGAACGATAACGGCTATGCTGTATAAAAGGTAAGCCGTCTTCGACTTCCATATTGGTGGCAGGATCCGGATGGTTATATTTTTTTCGTTAGGCATCCACAGGCCTGCCCCGTTGGTGGATCTTACAGTAATATCATATTTGCCGGGAGAAAGGTTGGTAAATGCAATTTTTCGCATATTGCCAAGCTGGTACCAGCCGCTGTTATTTATTTTGTAGGCATACGTTATATTCACAGGGTTGGTGAAGTTCAGAGCGGCGAATTCTATATTGAAGGAAGCCTGGTTATAAGGCAGCTCCAGGTGTCGGGTATTAAGCAAAGATATCCTGCTTCTGTCCGTACTGTCAGGTTGTAAGTTTATGCCTGGTTGCTGTAGCGCTGTTATATAAAGCGGTGGTATATAAGCCTTGCTGTGAAATGCAGATGGATTGAACCGGATCAGACCTTTAATACTTCCTATGTATATATCTCCATTAGTCTCTTTATATACTGATTGGTAGTTGAACTGGTTATTAAGAATGCCGTTATATCTTCTGAATATTTTTATCTGCCGGCTTTTGTGATCAAGCCGGGCCAGTCCCTGTGAAGTAGGTATCCAGTAATTATTAAAATTGTCCTGTACAATACTATAAACAATATCGCTTGGCAATCCTTTCACTTTGTTATAATAAATACGGGAGCTGTCCTTTAAGTTCAGCTGATGCAAGCCGTCAGTAGTACATACCCACAGGTATTTGCCGGTATCTTCCATAAGGTACAATATCCTTGTATCGGAAAGCTTATGGCCGTTATTTGTATTGGCAGTAAACAAACCGGAGCCGCTTTTAGTAAGATAAAACAAACCCCTGTTATGTGTGCCTATCCAAACGGTGCCATTATGATCTTCGGTTATGGCAGAATAAAAAGTATTGACAGGCAGCTCCTTTATAAGATAGAACAATCCTTTTTGTATATCAAATCTGTAAATGCCCTGTGCCGTACAAATAAGGAGGATATTGTCAGAAGTGCGGAAAATTTTGTTTATGAAATTACTCTTAAGCTGGTAAGGCCCGCTGCCTGCAGGATAATTTTTAACCACTTTACCGCTGGCTATATCCATTACATCAATGCCATGCTCAAAAGTCCCTATCAGCAGCTGGTTTTCCAGGGCCAACAGTCCATGAATATTGGAGCTTGACATCCGGTTAACAGGATTGGGAGTATATTTTATAAACAGTTTTTTTGATGCATCATACTTCGTAAGTCCCCCGTCTTCCGATCCAATCCACAGGTTGCCGTACCGGTCTTTTGTGATCTCTCTTATCGCATTACCTGCTAATGAATTGGCCAGCGGGGTAGGAAAATATTTTTCAAACTGGTTATTATTATAAGATAAATAGTTGATGCCGCCAAAGTAGCTGCCAATCCATACGCCGCCTTCATTATCCTTGTACATACCGTAAAGTGCATTATCTGATAAGGAATAAGGATTGGCAATGTCCTTAATAAATCTCTTGAACCGGCTGGTGTATTGGTTGTAAAGAAACAATCCCCGTTCAGTACTGATAAACCATGTGCTGTCGGATTGTTTAAGTATCCCTCTCACAAAAATATCTTCACCTGTGTTCTCCTTATTGATCAAAGGATATGCTTTTGCATTATTGATATCAAACTTCATCAATCCTTCTGCCGATGTTCCTATCATTAAATAGCCGGCATCGTAACCTGCTATTGTTTCAATGCTGTTTAAATGGCTCCCCGATAATTTAAAAGCAGCCACACTGTCTGCCGAAAAGTATAAAAGCCGGCTATCGGAGGTTCCTAACCATATACTATTGCCAATATTGCTTCTATAGATCGTTGTAAGTTCCTTCACGCTCCCAAATGTCTTTTTTATCAGCGATCTTCCTAAGCCTGTAAAATGAAAGAGCTGATTTTTGATGGTAAAGAAGATCCCGCCTTTTCCATCGTCACATATACTTCTGACTGAACCTGGGGCAGCAATATTTAATTTGCTGAAGGAGTCGCTGTCATAATTATAATAATACAATCCTTTTTCAGTACCAATCCATAAAATGCCCCGGCTATCTTTTAACAGGCTGTAAATTGAATTACTGCCGATGCTGCCGGCTTCACCGGTGTTGCGGTATATTTTAAAGTTGTTACCGTCAAATTTATTTAGTCCGTCCGAAGTGCCAAACCACATAAACCCCAGTCGGTCCTGCACAATATTGATCACCGAATTGTTGGATAAGCCATCTTCTACTCCATAGTGTCTGAAGTAAAAAGACTGGCCTGATCCCACAACAGGAAAGCAGCATAAGAAATAAATGACAAGCAGCTCTTTCATTCGCCTGCTAAAATACGTATAGTACACAGTTACTGGTAAAAATGGTACAAATTGATGAAATTCTGGAACAAAATATTATAGCAATGTTTGGTGAGATAAATAATTTTGTGCCGCTTAAACATTGGCAAGATGCCATGGCTTAAGCCGGAACATAAAGACGATTGTATAAAACCTTAACGATTCTTATCGGCTGAATTCAGACCATCGTAAATAACCGTACAGGCATTTATCGGCAAACTGCGCAGAAGTGCAGCAGGGGCATATTGTCCGCGGGGAAAGACTTTGCCTTTAATCAGGTTGTTTCAATGCGATAAGAAAGGAGTATTCAAACCATAATTATGATTGATAAAAACAGAAATATGAAAAGTAAAGGACTGCGATATCCTAAATGGCCGTTTTTTGTATGCTGTGCTTCAATTCTTCTCTTATGCTGCAAAAAGAAGGATATAGATAGCAAACCGGTAGTACCATTCGACGCTTCCCAACCGGTTACCATTGACCATTTCACGCCCGACAGTGGCGGGGTAAGTACGCAAATGCTTATTTACGGCAGCAACTTCGGCACAGATACCTCTTTCATTAAAGTTTATGTAAATGACAAACGCGCTCCTTTAATAGGATCCAGCGGTTCTATTTTATATGTATCAGTGCCTTCAAAAGCCGGTACCGGCGAGGTAAAAGTAGTGATGGGTAAGGGGTCAGGTACAAAAGAAATAAAAGCGTCTGCTCCATTCAATTATATTTTCCGGCCATCGGTAAGCACTTTAGCAGGTTTTACAAACGAGAGGGGCGAGGCTTCTATAGTGGATGGCGATATAAGCAAAGCCCAGTTTGAAGAGCCCTACTGGCTGACCTTTGACCAGTATAAAAATCTTTATTTACTGGAAGAGGCGAGGGGTTTAAGAATGATAGACTCTGCTCTTACAACAGTAAAAACGCTTTTCAGAAGCGGTAACGGAGTGACCCGCGTGCGCACCATGTCCTTTAACCCTGCCTGGGATACCTTATATATCACCAACGACCAGGGAGATGACCGGGGTATCAGCTCCATAGTGCTCACTCCTTTATCCGGTTTTACCCGTTGGAATGCTTTAACCTACAGCAGGCAATGCAATGGAGGAGACGTTCAGCCGCAAACAGGAGATTTCTTTATTAACTCCTATGCCAACGGCCAGGTGTATAAATGGGATCGTACGGCTAAACGTCTTGATGAGCTGTACAGGGTAGGCGATGACCGGTGGGAGTTTAATATCCAGTTTGCTCCCAGCGGTGATTTTGCCTACCTGGTTTCGGTCAACAGGCATTATATTTTAAGAGCAGAGTATAACAGGCAAACCCGCACGCTTGAGTCTGCCGTACATTTTGTGGGTCAGCGAGATGCTGCCGGCTACCAGGATGGAGTGGGCACGGGAGCCATGTTCCGTGAACCCCACCAGGGCGCTTTTGATGAGTTTGATAATTTTTATGTGTGTGACAGGATGAATCATTGCATAAGAAAGATAACCCCGGATGGAGTGGTAACCACTTTTGCCGGCAGACCTACCCAATGGGGCTACACCGATGGCGCTTTAAGGGATGCACGATTTGACCGGCCTCATGGAATTGCGTACGACAAAGAGATAGGAACATTTTACATAGCCGATCAGAAGAACAGGCGCATCAGGGTAATAACAACAGAATAAAACCAGCTATAATGAGAAAATTTTTAACTATTTTATTATTAACTTTTTGGGCCGGCAGCCTGCTGGCACAGGATGAGGTACAGGTTACCGGTATTATTACTGATCCTGCCAGCAATCCTCTTCCCGCTGTAAGTATCACTATTAAAGACCAGCCGGGCCTGGGTATTGCTTCCAATGCTGAAGGAGAGTATAAAATTAAAGTTGATCCTTACAGTATACTGGTATTCTCTTATATCGGGTAT
>DAOLFI010000184.1:0-6537 GCA_035326385.1 Niabella sp. | reverse complement strand
GTATGGATCTTGCTACAAAAAATATGCAGCTCGACCTGCTGGCATCCAGGGTGATCTTCCCCTATGTAATAATAGCGGTGCTCCTGCTGTTGCTGGGCGTTTTCTTATACTTCTCAGGACTCCCGGAGATCAATACCGAGCAGGAAGATGAGCACCTTGCGCAGCAAAATTCAGGTAAGACTTCTGTTTTCCAGTTCCCGCACCTGGTGCTGGGTGTCATTACCCTGTTTTTCTACATAGGCGCCGAAGTGATAGCCGGGGATACCATTATCAGCTATGGAAACTATTATGATATCCCTTTTTCAACGGCTAAATATTTCACCACCTATACACTGGTATTTATGATCGTTGGGTATCTTATCGGGATCGCCTTGATCCCCCGGTACCTCACACAGGAAAAAGCATTGAAGTACTGTGCGCTTTCAGGCATTGTGTTTACGCTGCTGGCGCTTTCTAATCACGGTTTTATATCGGTATTCTTTATTGCATTATTAGGACTGTCCAACTCGTTGATGTGGCCCGCCCTTTGGCCGCTGGCGTTGAAGGGATTGGGAAGGTTCACCAAAATAGCTTCCTCGCTTTTGATCATGGGATTGATCGGGGGAGCTTTGCTGCCGATGGTTTACGGGAAACTGGCAGATGATTACTCGCCACAAAAAGCTTACTGGATGCTGGTTCCCTGCTACCTTTTCATTTTTTACTACGCAGCAGCCGGGCATAAAGTAAGAAGCTTCGGAAAATATAAAAAGGAAGTCGCTCCGCAAACAGAAAAAATATGACAAAATCATTCATTACCCCAAAGGAGTTGTATACCTGGTGCAGGGTGCCTTTTGATCAGTTAGAAGATCACCCGGACCGGAAACTGCCTTTTCGTATGGTTGCCGATTCCCGGGCTATGGGATTGATAATGGCACAGGATCTGGTTGATGAGATACAATTGAATAATGGCAAGAACAGGGAAACCAGGGCCATCATTCCCTGCGGCCCTTCCTGCTGGTACCAGCCGTTTACCAACCTGGTGAACGCCGAAAATGTCAGCCTGCAAAAGCTGGTGGTCTTTCATATGGATGAATGTCTTGACTGGCAGGGCAGAGAGTTGCCAAAAAAACATCCCTACAATTTCAGGGGTTTCATGGAAACCCATTTCTATGATCCCGTAAAGCCCGAGTTGACAGTTCCTGTACAGAACCGTAACTGGCTCAATGCGCACAATATTGCTGAAGTAAAAAGCAGGATAAATGAAGCGCCTCTTGATATTACCTACGGGGGCTGGGGACAGGATGGACATATTGCTTATAACCAGGCCCGCAGAAATTCCTTTAGCCCGCTAACTCTATAGGAGCTGAGGAACTCCACTATCCGCATTCAGGAAAACAATGTGGATACCATCATTGCCCTGGCACAGCGGACATTTGGCGCGGCTTACCAGTTTGTTCCGCCCATGTCTGTTACACTGGGAATAAAAGAGTGCCTTTCTGCAAAGAAGGTAAGACTATTCAGTGATACCGGTGCCTGGAAGCAGACCGCCTTGCGGGTGGCCCTGTTTTCTGAACCCACGCCTGAATATCCCATTACGTTGCTGCAGGAGCATCCGGATACATTGATCACGGCAACACAGGAAACGGCGTCCCATCCAATTTCAACCCATCCCGATTTACAATTTGAAGACCTGTTCCTATGAGTCACTTATGCGCCATACAAGTGGAAGATTATGCCTACAAAAGAATAACCGGCACAGGAGGGATTGGCTCCGGGATGTTCTTTGTTTTGGAGCAGGATCATACACTGGGAAGAAATGAAAGCAGGCTGGGCGAATTGCTGCCTTTTAAAGATTACTGTAAACAACATATCATCCTGCATTATATAGCGGCACTTTTAGGAGCACCAGGCAGGTTTGAAGTGCATCCTGTAGGCAAAGTGGGCGATGATGCAATTGGAATGTCACTGCTGGAGCAAATGCAGCAGGTTGGTATGGATACAGAGCATGTAAAGGTAATGCCCGGGAGCAGTACCCTGTTTAGCGTGTGCTTTCAATACCCCGATAAAACCGGGGGAAATATTACCACCGGCAACAGCGCTTCGGCCGGGGTAACGGCAAATGATATTGACGAATATTTTGCCGCGGTAACTACAGTAGGAAAAGAGATCGTATTGTCGGTGCCTGAAGTGCCGCTCGCGGCGCGGATCCGGCTGCTGGAGCTGGGCAGAAAACGGACCAGTCTGAATGTTGCTTCCCTGCTTTCGGGTGAAGTAGCAGCGTTCCGGGAGCAGGGTGGATTTGCTTTAACCGATCTCCTGTCGGTAAACATAGATGAAGCTGAAAAAATTTCGGGTGTAGCGGTAACGGCTACTTCAAAGGCAACAGTCATTGAGCAATGCGTGCAGGTGCTTAAGAGTGAAAACCCTTCAATAGCTGTTTTGATAACAGATGGGGCAGATGGCGTATACGCTTTTAGAGGGGATACTTCTTTTCACCGGCCGACTTACCGGGTAACTGCTGTATCAACCGCGGGCGCAGGAGATGCTTTTTTGGCAGGGACTATCTGTGGGTTATGCTGCGGACTGCCACTTTACGGTAACGCTGAAGAAACGGATCTGCCGGATGCGATAGCATTGGGAAACCTGCTTGCTGCCTTTTCAGTCACTTCCCCGGATACGATCCACCCGGGAGCTAACGCAGCTAATTTGAAACTTTTTTCAGAACAGATGGGGGCCGATAAATGGTTCGCACCTCTTTTCAGGAATGCAGGTGCATCACAGGAAATATAATTTGAAGAATTGAAACAATAAACAATGAATGAAAGTATTGAACAAAAATGGATAAGGACCGGCGGGGCTGTTTCTTCGATCGAAAAGGTAATTCCGGAATCGGATATTATTGTGTTCTCACCGCACTTTGATGATTTTCTTTTTATGCTGGGCGGTTATATAAGCGAGCTGCGCAGCGCCGACCTGTTGAGCACCAAAAGGATTTTCATTAAAATACTGTTCTCCCGAAGCAATTACCTGGCAAGAACCGGCGCGGGAAATGCAGACAGGAGCCTGGACAGGGTAAAGCTGGCAACCGGTAAGCGGTTGCTGGAGGACCAGGAATGCCTGGATGAACTGCTGGGTCCTTTTAACTACCGGTATGAACTGCTGGGCGAAAACGAATGTTTTGTTCGCGGCAAAAGACTGGAAGTGGAAGACGGCGATATGGAATTTCCGCATGGTATGTATGAAGACTTTAACAAAGAAGACGAGCAAATATTTGAAAGGATGAAGGACCGGATAAGACAACTGGCAGGCAGGGAAGATACCGCCCTGGTTTTTCCGGCAGCCTTCAAAGAGCATATTGATCATTTTATTGTACGGGAGGCGGCGATGGCTGTTGCGGCAGAGACGGCCGGTGTTGCCAAAGCTACCTTCTATTTCCAGGAAGATAAGCCTTACGGGGGCATCGCTACCCAGGAAGAACAACAGCGCATATACCAGTTTGTGCGCCGTAACGGGCTTGCGATTAGAACCTTTGAATTTGACCCGGAATTGATGGTCACCTATGCTTTTAAACATTATGTAAGTCAGGTAGAAGAAGTGTACGAAACCGGTATAAGAGCCCGTGCCCGGCTGTTGCAGGAGCTGCTCGCAACCGGCCGGCCTTGCGATCAGATCTACGTTTTCGGGCAGGAAACATAACTTTTAACTCCATGAGTGCAAATGCAGGTTCTATAAAAGCAATCGGTGCCCTAGTGCATCAGCCAGCTTCGCAGCGGCTCCAGTTCCTTGATGTGATGAAGGGATGCATCATGCTGCTGCTGGCTGCTGAAGCCTGCCAGCTATATGCTTCGTTTTATAACTTACCTGCCAAAGGCTGGGGGCTACAATTGGTACAGCAGTTTTATCATCATCCCTGGCACGGGCTGCGCTTCTGGGACCTGGTGCAGCCATCGTTTATGCTGGTGGCCGGAGCGGTCTTATATATTTCCTATGCAGGAAAACTTCGGCGTGGAATATCCTGGAAAGACAATCTGCCGCATGTAGTGAGCCGAGTGCTGAAGTTGTTCTTTTTAGGTATCATTATTCTTTCGCTGCAGGCAGGTAAGCTGGTGTGGGAATATTACAATGTGCTTAGCCAGCTTGCTTTTACCACTATAGTTACCTATCTGGTTATACAAAGATCGGTGCCTTTTATGCTCATGGTGTCCCTGTTGCTGTTAGGGGCTACAGAATTTTGTTACCGCGTTTTTCCATTACCGGGTTATGCAGATCCCTTCAGCCAGGAGCAGAATTTCGGATTGTGGCTGGATACATTTATTGTTGGCTATAAAAACCCGGATGGATGGGTGACCTTCAATTGCATACCTACAGCCGCTCATACAATTTGGGGCGCCTGTGCCGGTAAACTGTTTGTATCTGGTAGCGGGAAAAGGGAAAAGCTGCAGACACTGGCCGGTTGGGCGGCGATAGCCCTGTTTCTCGGGTATGTGCTGGATGGGTCTGGCCTTTCTCCTGTTATAAAACGGATCTGTACCAGCTCCTTCATTTTTGTGAGCTGCGGATGGGTGTTGCTGATCATGGCATTTGTGTACTGGCTAACCGATGTTAAAGCTCAAAACAGGTATGCATGGATCTTTACGCTGGTGGGCATGAATGCGATATTCATTTACCTGTTCTTTGAAACTGTGGGCCATCAATGGCTGAATGGGGCTGTTGCCGTCTTTGCCGGATGGCCGCTTGATGTATTCGGAGTGGCGCCGGGTGTAAGAGCAATAGTGGTTGCCTTTGCGGCGCTCTTTGCAGAATGGTATCTGTGTTACTGGCTGTACCGGAAAAAAATATTTTTTAAGCTATAGGAAGGGTTGGTTGCTATTACCGGCTCTGTATCTTCTAAACCGATCACTGAACTATTAAAAGACGGAAACTATGAGTGTCATCATGCGTATCATTCAGCAATTTGATCCCGCCTGCGAAGAAAAATTTATGGCATTGGAACGGCAGTTTGATCAGCTGGAAAAGAAGGAGCCGGATTTACCGAAAGGCAAAAGAATGCAGCCGTTTGCAGCAGAGGAGCCGGTAAACACATTGATCTGGCAATGTGAGTTCCCGGATATGGAAACAGCCTGTGAGGCACTGGACCGGTTTAAAGAAAATGAGACGCATGAACTGTTATTTGCACAGCAGGCTCCTTATATCCGGCAGGTAAAAATTGAGTTTTACAAGTCGCTTGATTGCTGATAATGATCCGCAAATAAGTGGATTGTGGGGACACAAACCACGGTCAGTGCCCGTCCGACTGGTCATCCGGGCGGAACCTCACCAGCCGGTAAAAAATAATTTTGATACCGGTTTATATATGATATAGCGGAAAGGCAGTTTCGTACAGGAGTTACAGAGATATTTTATACAACGATCTTGATATATCTATTTCTTAATTTAAAACCCTCTAATCATGCAAAAGTTTGTTTTAAGCTTACTCATGGCGGCTTTGCTCGCTATCGGTGCCTGTACCAGGCAATCCCCTTTAACTGATGATGCCGCGCAGACCACTCTTGCGCGTTCTGTAAAGTCAGTTACTATTACAGTTGATGGAAATGCTTCCGATTGGGCAGGGGTCCCTGCTATTGCTACTGCAACCGGGCAAAGTACAACGGTATTAAAAGTAGCGCAGGATGCCACAAAATTCTATTTCCTGGTTCAGGGAACCGGGATGGGTCCGTATTATGATCTTTTCATTGATACAGATTATAATGCCCTTACCGGATTTAATGCAGATGTCTGGACCTCGGAAGGATTTGATTTTCTTGTTGAGAATGGCGCGCTGCATGCTTCCACAGGAACCGGGTTTACGTGGAACCTCATAGGACCGTCACCTGTGACATCGGTTGCCGGCAGTACGGTGCTGGAAGTAAGCGTCTTAAAATCAGCCCTTGGTACTGTAGCCAATTCAATACGGGTAGGTGTGTGGGATATTAATAGTTCCTTTGCGCTCAGGAGCCGTATACCGGTTTCGGGAAATGCTGCTGTATACGGAACACCTCCGCCAACGGGATTGACCGATCAGTTGAATGTGCTGGTGCCGGCTTATTTTAATCCGGTTACTTCGCCTGGCTATTGGAATACACTTAATACAGCCGCTGCTTCGCAGCAGGATCGTGTTTGGGCTATCATTAACCCTGATAATGGGCCGGGAACGGCTGTAGATTCAGCTTATGTTACCGCCGTTAATAATTTCATTAGCGCCGGCGGGCATCCCATCGGGTATGTGGATACCGATTTTGGTAATGTTCCTCTAAATGTTGTGAAGTCCAATATTGATAAATGGTACGCCTGGTATTCCAATATAGAAGGTATTTTTCTTGACCAGATGACCAATCTCACCAATTGGACACCGGGTAAAGAAACCTACTACCAGGAGATATATGAATATATCAATGATCAGCATGACCCGAACTCTCTTGTAGTGGCGAATCCCGGGTCCAATGTTCCGGAAAGTTTCCTGATTTATAACGGGTGCCGTGTAGCGGATGTATTGGTTACCTATGAGAACGGTTCTTTTTT
>DAOLFI010000183.1:0-6538 GCA_035326385.1 Niabella sp. | reverse complement strand
GCAATTTGATATTGGATTCCCTGGCCAGTTTCACCAGCTGACGGGCTTCATCCATAGTATGGGCAAAAGGTTTTTCCACAAACACATGCTTGCCCAGTTTGATGGCTTTTTCGCACCACTCATAATGGTAATTGGTGGGGGCAACAATATCTATCGCATCGCAACGGCTTAAAAAATCTTCCGTATCAAAAAACCTTTTAATACCGTACTTTTCAATAACCTCATTAGCCACTTCATCATTGGGATCAACAAACCCAACAACTTCCACATCATTAATTTCCAGCCAGTTATTAAGATGGAATTTTCCTAAATGTCCAACGCCTACAATTCCTATTTTAAGCATCGCCAAAAATATTCATTTTTAAAGTTATAAAATTCAACGGTGCATAAGATTTTATAAAAGAAAAAGAGCAAGTCTTTTCAGACTTGCTCTTTGTTGACCCATAAGAACTTGAACCATGCTTAAATATATTTCCACCCCATGTCATTAACATCCTTTGTAATTCTTTACTGTAGAGGATTTCATTAAATTAATGTAAATTTGTGTAAAAGTAAAAAAAGTAAAAACTGCACCACAAACTGCACCACATTTTAAAAAACAATTATGGGGACTTTCAGATTTGAGTTAAATAATTACAGAAAGGATAAGGATGGCAAAACTCCCATACGGTTAATTTATTCCGTTAATAGTAACCGAAAGGTGCTACAGACAGGTATTGTTATTTATGCTGAAACCTGGGATCAGGCCGAGCAGGAAGCAATATACCTTACAAAAAAGCAGGCCGCAAAAAAACTACCTTTGATTCCTTTTACTGACTTGCCGTTATCTCATGAAGTGGATACCATTAATGATAAGCTAGACGGGATTGTACAGGCTATTAAAAACATAGAACAGCGTTTCAAACTGGATAAGATCACATTTAGCGCCGATATGGTGGTAAAGCAGTATAAAGAAACTTTGATACCTGAAACGAAGAAAGACCAGTCTCATGAGCTTGTACCGCTTTATATTGACAAATATGTAGGTGAACAAAGAAATATTTTAGCTCCTGGCAGTCTGAAGGTGTACGAGAACGTTAAACACCATCTTGCAGGGTACGAAAAGTATGCAAACTGCAAGGTAAGGTTTACAGAGATGGACAGAAGTTTCTTTCTGAACTTTCAAAACTATCTTATAGAACAGGTTGATTTGAGAAACACTACTGCGGCAAAAGTGCTATCGAAACTAAAAACAATCCTGAATTACGCAGCTAAGTATCGGGTAGAGGTCAATAATGATTATAGGAATTTCACAATCAGGAAAGAGAATTTGGGCGTTATAGCATTAAGCAAAAAGGAACTTGACCAGATAGTAAATTTTAACCTATCTGATAAAGGGAAAATGGTACAAGGAAAAGAGTACAAAGGCAAGCCTATCTCTGTTAGCTATGCCACCTTGGATAGGGCCCGGCAAATATTTGTCATGGGATGTGCAACCGGGATGCGGTACAGCGATCTGACGGGGCTGCGGTGGGAAAATATCCTAGAAGATGAAATACAGATAACTGTTAAGAAAACCAAAGAGACCCTTATGATCCCCCTTAATGCCTATTCAGCGACTATATTGAAGTTAAATGTAGGAAAGATAAAACCCTTACCAACGCTAACGAACCAGCGGCTAAATGACTATGTAAAGCTATTGGCTAAAGAGGTAGGTATTAATACACCAGTATCCGTGGTTCGCTATAAAGGCTCAAAAAGAGTAGAAGAAACTAAACCTAAGTATCAGCTAATAAGTGCACACACAGGACGTAAAACTTTTGTAACCGCATCCCTTGAAATGGGAATGAGTGCCGAGGAAACAATGTCAATAACGGGCCATGCTGATTATAAAAGTTTCAAGAAATATTTGCACATTACCAATAAAGTTAAAAAAGCTGCTATGAGCAAAGCATGGGGCAAAACAGCACAATTAAAAGCAGTATAATTTGACTTATGAACAATACGACCCACCCGCCAAACTGGATAGACCTAAACGATGTCAATAATCAGACAAAGCATTTTGAGTTTATTATGGCCCACTGCCATAGGATTTATAAAGACATTGACAAGATTCAAAAAATCATATCGCAGGCAAGCGAAAACGACAAAGAGACAAAACTCAACGCTTTTGTTTTATGGTTGGAGAGAGAACAAGAAGTAATGAATGAAAATTTAAATCTTGATGCTTTAAAAAAACATGCTAAAAATGCAAAACTTAAAAAAGAAGCAAAAAAAGAATTAGACAATTGCCGGTCAACCCTAGAGTTTTTGATTAATCTTAATAAAAAATTAATCAAAAATAATATTATAGCCCAATACCTGTATACGGAGATGTATACGACCGCAACAAATTTTAAGGCCACACGATCAGGCGTAGCAATTGCATTGATATATCTGGAAAAAAATGGGATAATCAAAAATTTGCGGGTGAGAGTAAGCGACTACGCCAAAAAATACGGTACCAATCCAGCAAACACACTTAGCAGATATGATGAGTTTAAAGATTATCAAGATACATTAACAACAGGTGTAACAAAACATAAGAAATCAGTTTACGGGCGCTTGAAAGCACTTGAAAATGCTTTACAAATATTAATAGACGAAGCCAATCAAATCGCTATAGATAGCCTTAAAAAAGATATAACGCGATTTAAAAAAGTTTATTCGATAGGTTGAAAATACTAAGTTTTTATCCCGTATTACCCCGTAAATGTTACGGGGTTTTTCATTTTTGTACTGCGAAAAAGATTTAAGGTTTTTCTGCAAAAACCAACTTTAAAAACGGTAAAAAAAATGAAAACAATAACATTCGATCAAATGCCGTCTGTACTGGCCACTGTCCAGGAGACTGTTAAGGCCCTCTTTGCGGAAGTAAAGGAAATGAGAGCCTCACAACCAGTGAATGAACCCCCTATTGATGGCGATGAACTTCGCAAGCGGTTACAGATAAGCCGCCCAACTGAGATAAGTATGCGCAAGCGTGGTAAACTCCCCTACCTAATGGTAAACGGCCATTATAGATACAACTGGCCGGAGGTTTTAAAGAAATTATCTGCCTAAACCTTTGTTCAAATAAAAAATAACTAAAAATGAAAGAATACACAGGCAATGATGGACGCTTATACCGAGAAGTACAACTAAAGGATGGCACTAGTGCAAAAATAAAAGTGCCAACACTTAGGGAGCTTCATATCATCAAAAAAAAGTACCGAAACAAACCCGGACGTAACAGCAGCTACATGGTTCAAGACTTTGTACTTTTTAATGACAAAAAAAGAACAATAGAACAAATTGATAATATGGGCATAGGTGATACCATAAGGATTAATCAAGCTTTATTACAATAATATGGCAAATAATTTAAAGATAGCGGTAGTATTATCAGCCATCGACAAGATGAGCGGGATTATTAACGGCTCGGTTAATAAATCGCTGGATAAGATTAAGGAGTTAAAAAAAGCAAGCCAGACTAAGTTTTTGGAGGGCGGTGCTATGGTAGCTACAGGAGCTGGCATAATAGCATCACTAAAACCCGCTATTGATGCTTACGAAAAAGCAGAAGTAGCAGCGACAAACTTTAAATCTTCCCTTCTAGACAATAACGGCCAAGTAACAAAAGATTATACCGCAATGGTAAAGCAGGCTACAGAATTGGGAAATAAACTGCCCGGAGCAACGCCTGATTTTTTGCAACTATACCAGGCCTTACACGATAATGGAGTAAAAACTCAGAGTATATTACAAGGAACCGGTAAAGCTGCGGCTTATCTGGCAGTTGACCTTAAAATGCCAATGGAAGCTGCGGGGCAATACGCAGCAAGGATGCGGCAATCTGCAGGAGTGGCAGATAAAGATCTTACTAAATTCTTTGACACCATTTCCCAATTGAAAACAATCGGAGTTAATACAGATGAAATGATGTATGCTTTCAGTCGGTCATCTGGTACATTAAAGCAGCTGGGATTACAGGGGTTAGAGTCTGCGCGGAACATGGGTGTTTTCTTTGCCATGTTGAACCGTAACGGTCAATCGGGAGAAACCGCAGCAACCAGCTTTAATAGTATTATTCAAAATATACTAAACCCAAAAATATTTGCAAAGGCTGCTGCTGCGGCCAGTCAATTTAATATACAATTTGATTTCTTTAAAAATGGTAAGTTCTTAGGCATTGAGCATATGATAGGTCAGTTTGAAAAACTTCAAAAACTGGATCCGACTAAAGCAGCTAAGGTAATAAATGCTTTAACAGGTGGTGGACAAGACGCGCAAGCTATGAGTATTATTATACAAAATGGCTTAGCTGGTTATAAAGCTATGCAGGATGAAATAAACTCAAAAGCCACCCTGCAACAGAAACTAAACGAACAGTTAGGAACATTGACGGCCATAAAAGAAGCTACAGCAGGAACTATTGAAAATCTAATGGCGGCTTTCGGCAAGGGATTGGAGCCTGTTTTGAAGACTGCCAGCAATATGATTGGCGAACTCGCCAGCAAAGTACAATTGTTCATTGAAGCAAACCCGCAAATAGCAAAAATGCTATCTATGGCCACTTTGTTAACCGGTGCATTCTTAATGCTTGGTGGTGCCATTAAGATCATACAGGGTATTAGGCTTGCAATGATGGCACTTAATATAACAATGGCGGCTAATCCCTTTATTGCCATTGCTATGGTAATCATAGCGGCTGCTTCTTTAATATACGCCAACTGGGAACCTATTAAAGCATTCTTTATAAATCTTTGGAATAGTGTAAAGAGTTATGTAATGCCAGTTATTGACTTTCTAAAAAAACTATTTTTAAATTTTAGCCCTATTGGTTTGATTATTAAACACTGGGATAAAATCAGCGTTTTTTTTAAATCAATATGGGAGGCGGTAAAGGCGGTTATAGATTTTGGCATTACGGCCATCAAAGTAGTCTTATTAAATTTCACCCCTATTGGTTTGATTTATAAGCACTGGGATTCAATTAGTGCTTGGTTTGAAAATATATGGAATAAGACAAAAGGACCTTTTATTAAAATATGGGAGTGGGTAAAAGAGTGGGGGAAAAAGTTCTATGATATCGGGGCTGAGTTTATAACTAACCTAATCAATGGTATTGTTTCTAAAATTAATTCCTTTACTGATACGATTAAAGGGATAACATCTAAGATGAAGCAGATATTCTTGGGTGAGAATACGACCCACACAATAAAGACTGTTACAGATGCTGCATCAAAGGCGATGCCTGTAAACAAAACATTATCCTCCGTTAGATTTCTTCCTTTCCCCCAAACATTACCCTCCGTTAGCCTTCTTCCGGCTAATCAAAAAAGCCAAATGGCAGCAATGCAAAATATTGCACGCCCGAACTCCACAATATCAAATAAGACGATTAATAACCGCAGCAATCCTCAAATCAATTTTCATAATCAATTTACAATAAATCTAAGTGGTAAAGTTACACAGGAAGATGCAGACATATTAATGAAGCAAGTGGAAAATAAGTTTGGAAAAATGATGGCTAAGTATGAACAAAACAAAAAGCGAATAGGATTTTAACCTGTAGCAAAGAGTTTAATAAAAAAGCCCCGTGCATGGGGCAAAGAAAAAAGATAAAAAGATGACACAAAGGTACAATAATAGTAGTGAAGTTTATTCATCTGCACAGTTTGATATTGCGGACTTTACCGAACATGCTAACCAGCTTGCCCAGAATATACCACAGTTCACAGTATGCGGTCTTTTTGAAGTACAGACGGCCAACGAAGCCATAGCCCAGGCGGCAGCAATGCCCGACCCTATTTATTTATATGACGTACTTATTCAGGAGGGCGAGTTGGTCGTTTGCTTTGCTGATACAGGGCTGGGGAAAACGGTCTATTGTATGCAGGCTGCTATCAAGATTGCAGGATCTGGACATAAAGTGCTATTCCTTGATCTTGAGTTATCAAAGAAACAGTTCCAGAAACGTTATACCGGCGAAGATGGCACATCCTATAAACTACCAGAAACATTGTACCGCATTGGCTATAGTCGTTTGCGCAAAGCTCCGCAAGGAGTAGATTATACCGCTTTCTTTTTTGAGAGTCTAACCGCAGCTATAGAGCAGACCTGCGCAACAGTGGTATTTATAGATAATCTTACCAAGCTGGCTGCAGGCGACACCGACACAGCTAAGGCAACTATTCCTATACTAGAGGGTTTGAATGACCTAAAGGCAGATAAGGGTATAACTATCATTGCTATCGAACATAACAAGAAAGTGGACACCTCCCGTCCCATTCAGTTGAACGACTTACAAGGAAGCAAGATGAAGGCGAACCTGGTTGATAGTGTATTTACCATCGGCCGCAGCCATTCGGACAAACACCTCCGATACGTTAAGCAGGTCAAAGTAAGAGACGGAGAGCTGCGGTACGACATGGAGAACGTGGCCGTTTACCAGCTCATCAAGGACAAGTATCTGCGCTTTGATCATATTGGTTACGGCAGCGAGCTGGACCACTTGAAGCAGCAGAATGAAGGAGAC